>JABBBF010000169.1 GCA_018607545.1 SAR92 clade bacterium
CCCCAGGTAAAACAAAATACCTGGGCGCTGTGGCTCGCGCCGATCGTTTTACTGTTCATAGGCCTGCTGATTTTAGTTCGAATTTTCCAGCGCCAGAAAACCATCGCGGTTGACAAATCACCGGTCAGCTCACAAGACCAAGAACGTCTGCGTGAGCTGCTGAAAAACACCAATGGAGAGTCCAATTGATGACTTTGTGGCTCGGAATAATAGTAATTCTAATCCTCGCCGGTGCATTTCTGGTCTATCCGTTTGTATCTCGAAAGAGTATGGAGTCAAACCAGCACAGCCAGACTGAGCAGGCCAATATAGATATATTCCGTGATCAACAGCGGCAGTATCAGCAGCAGTTGGAACGTAGTGAAATCAGCCAGCAGCAATATGAAGCCATGGTCGCCGAAGCCGAGCAGCTACTGCTGAGTAATACCGCCGCGGTAAAGACGGAAAATGCAACCAGCAGCGGTCAGGGCCTGTGGATGCTGCCGGTTCTGCTGATCATTATTCCCCTGGCAACAATCTGGATCTACCAGAGCCTGGGTGCAAGCCTCGACGAACAGATCGCCGAAAAACTCGCAGAGCAGGGGCAGTCAGTTAATGCCGGTCAGGAAATGGTCTGGGATGCCGAGTTGATTGCCATGATCAGCGAGCGCGTCAAACAGCGCCGCAACAATATTTATTACTGGACTATTTTGGCCCAGGAAGCCGTATCCCGTGGCGATATGTCAGCTGCGGTCAATTATTTTTCCGAGACAGTAAGAATAGAACCCAGAGAGAGCTATCTGCTCGGCCAGTATGCCCAGGCACTGTTTTTTGCCGACAGCAACAGATTTACACAGCGGGTTATTGCGGCGGTCGACAATGCCTTTTCGGTGGACTCATCCAACCAGACAGTACTGGGCTTAAAAGGCATTCAAGCCTTTGAAAGCAAAGACTATAAACTGGCCATCACCTTCTGGCAGGGCGCCGCCCAGCAACTGGATCCCGCCAGCGGCGACTGGCAAGCCCTGCAAAATGGTATACAAAAAGCTCGAAACTTGATGGGAGACACAACAGCTGGCGTGCAGTTGGCTATTGCCCTGGACATCGATAAAAATATCCAATTCTCTGCAGATCAACTGATCTTTGTCGCCGTTATTGAAGCTGATGGTCCGCCTATGCCGATCGCTGCGCGTAAACTTGTCGCCAGCCAGCTGCCGACCAAAATCCTCCTCAGCGACAGCGACGCACTGGTAGTTGGTCGCAACCTTTCCAGTGCAGGTGAAATTCGCGTGATAGCCAGGCTATCTACTTCGGGTACTGCAACGCCCCAGCTGGGAGATTGGCAAGCCGTCAGCGATAATATTGCTATCGTCGATAAACCAATAAACCTCGAGCTGACTATTTCCCAGCAGGTGGACTAAATTGCTAATTAAAAGAGCTAACTAAAGAGCCAACCCAATAGTTAACTTACCCAGCTCTATCCTCAAATAGCGACCTCCCTCGCTACCACCAGAACCCTGACCTGAATCAACCGCAACACAGCTGCCGTTGAAAAAACTGTAGCCGTCCCCAAATAATGTATTAAGCAACAAAAAATTTTTCAGAGGCTAACCATGCGAATCGATAAACTGACCAACCAATTGCAAAGCGCACTGGCTGACGCCCAGTCAATAGCCATGGGTCATGACAACTCAGCTATAGAGCCAGTTCACCTCTTACTGGCACTGCTCAACCAACAGGGCGGCAGCATCCGGCCCATACTAAACCGTGCAGGCTTTGATGTTACCGGCCTTCAGGCAGAGCTAAATACTCAACTCGATAAACTCGCAAAAGTCACATCGCCAACCGGAGAGGCCAATCTCTCTCAGGATCTCGGACGGTTGATGAATATGGCCGATCGCGCCGCCCAGCAAAAAGGCGATGAATTTATTTCCAGCGAAATAGTGCTGCTAGCCGCCCTTGAAGATAAAGGCACAGTGGGCAAAACCCTGAAAAAATTTGGCGATATCAACAAGGCTGTAGAAGCCGTCGAATCACTTCGCGGTGGTGATACTGTCGATGATCCGGATGCCGAAAGTCAGCGTGAAGCCCTGGATAAATACACCATCGACCTTACCGAGCGCGCCGAGTCTGGCAAACTCGATCCAGTGATAGGGCGCGATGATGAAATCCGCCGCACCATCCAGGTACTCCAGCGCCGCACGAAAAATAACCCGGTACTGATCGGCGAGCCCGGCGTCGGTAAAACCGCAATCGTAGAGGGCCTGGCTCAGCGGATCGTCAATGGCGAAGTCCCAGAAGGGCTCAAGGGAAAGCGCGTCCTGACGCTAGACCTCGGCGCTTTACTAGCCGGCGCAAAATTCCGCGGCGACTTTGAAGAGCGTTTAAAAGCCGTGCTTAAAGACCTCTCCAAACAGGAAGGGCAAATTATCCTGTTTATCGATGAAATCCATACCATGGTCGGCGCCGGTAAAGCTGAGGGCGCCATGGATGCAGGCAATATGCTCAAGCCCGCACTGGCCCGCGGCGAGCTGCACTGTGTCGGCGCCACCACATTGGATGAGTACCGCCAATATATTGAAAAAGATGCCGCCCTTGAGCGCCGCTTCCAGAAAATTCTTGTCGATGAACCCAACGAAGAAGACACGGTGGCTATCTTGCGTGGCCTAAAAGAGCGCTACGAAGTTCACCACGGCGTAGAGATTACCGACAGCGCCATCGTCGCCGCAGCAAAGCTCTCCCAGCGCTATATCACCGACCGCCAGTTGCCCGATAAAGCCATTGATCTGATCGACGAGGCGGGCAGCCGTATTCGCATGGAAATTGACTCCAAACCGGAAGCTATGGATCGTCTTGAGCGCCGTCTTATCCAATTAAAAATTGAACGCGAAGCGGTTAAAAAAGATAAGGACGAAGCCTCGCGCAAGCGTCTGAAAAAACTCGAAGATGATATCGCCACCCTCGGCAAGGAATACGCCGACCTCGAAGAGATATGGAAAGCCGAAAAAGCCTCCATGCAGGGTGCAACTCATATCAAAGCCGAACTTGAACAGGCCAAAGTCGATCTCGAAGCCGCTCATCGCGAAGGCAACCTCGAGAAAATGGCACAGCTGCAATACAGCGTTATTCCCGAACTGGAAAAACAGTTGGACAGTGCCGGCGAACAGGAGAAGGTTGAAACCCAACTGCTGCGCAATAAAGTCACCGAAGAAGAGATCGCTGAAGTGGTCTCCAAATGGACCGGCATTCCCGTCTCGAAAATGCTTGAAGGTGAACGCGATAAACTACTGCGTATGGAGGACTCGCTGCACAAGCGCGTAATGGGTCAGAGCGAAGCCGTAGTCGCCGTCTCCAATGCCGTGCGCCGTTCCCGCGCAGGATTGGCCGACCCCAACCGCCCCAATGGATCCTTTTTGTTCCTTGGGCCAACCGGTGTCGGTAAAACCGAACTCTGTAAATCACTCGCCGAGTTTCTGTTCGACAGTGAAGATGCCATGGTGCGCATTGATATGTCAGAGTTTATGGAAAAGCACTCTGTCGCCAGATTAATCGGCGCACCTCCAGGCTATGTGGGTTACGAAGAGGGCGGCTATCTCACCGAAGCCGTGCGTCGCCGACCCTATGCAGTGCTCTTGCTCGATGAAGTCGAAAAAGCCCACCAGGATGTCTTTAATATTCTCTTGCAAGTCCTAGACGATGGTCGCCTCACCGATGGCCAGGGGCGCACAGTTGACTTCAAAAATACCGTGATTGTCATGACCTCAAACCTCGGTTCCGATGTGATTCAGATGCTCGCCGGAGAAGAGAATTACGATGTGATGAAATCCTCCGTGATGGATGTTGTCAGCAGCCACTTCCGTCCCGAATTTATCAACCGGGTTGATGAAGTCGTCGTCTTCCACCCCCTCGCCAAAGAGCAGCTGCGAGGAATTGCCTCTATCCAGCTCGAACTGTTGGGCCGCCGCCTCGCCGAGCACGACCTCAGGTTAACCCTTAGCGACGCTGTAGTGGATAAACTTCTCGAAGCCGGCTTTGACCCCGTCTATGGTGCCAGACCCCTTAAACGGGTCATTCAGCAGCTGGTTGAAAACCCACTGGCCGAGAGCATTCTGTCGGGCCAGTTTGCCCCAGGTGCAGAGATTAAAGGTGACTTGCAGGATGGCAATCTGGTGTTTGCCTAACTGGCATTGCAAAGAGCAAAGAGCAAAGAAAATCTCCTGATTGACACATAATAGTGACAGTCAGCGCATATTCATCTATAAATAATATAGAGATAAGCCCGGCTACCGACCCCAAGCGCCAAAAGGCGAGCTAATACAGCACCGGGCTATCACTGAGCTATCAGAAAGCTATCAACGGACCAACAATATTTTCTGTCGCTGTTAAAGCGTATTTCGATTGTCAGAAAGCGACACAGATATTGTCAAAGATAAGGATGACCACTTATGAGTTTACAGCACCATAATCCCCCACACCCAGGGGCGTTGATACAGCGAACCTACATCGAACCCTTTGCTGAAATGACCGGTAACAGAATTGCCGACCGCCTGGGCGTAGAACGCAGTAGCTTCGACAATCTACTCAGTGGTGTTTCAAATGTTTCACCAGAGATGGCATCAAGGTTATCAAGCGTCCTCGGTGGCTCGGCTAAAACCTGGATTGCCCTTCAAGAAAATTATGATTTGTGGAAAGCACGGCAGAACGTCAACACCAAAGATCTTCAGCGTAGAGACTCTAGTAAGGTCGCCTAGGCCTTTTAAAAGTTACCAGTTAATAACTATTGGGACACAGCCCATTTGTGTTCTTGATTCCAGTCTTTGCCCACAGTACTAGTCGATAAGCCAATGCGCCCCTAGAGTGTCAGCTCAACACTTGAAGAGGTACGGCTTAGCCGTATAGGTTATGTGAATACAATTATTGAAACAAACACATTTACTGCCAAGCCAGGCAAAGTCTGGACAGCACAGCAATATGAAGAATTTGTTTTATATATTGCCATTAATCCAAGAGCTGGCAAGATTGTTCCCGGTACTGGCGGAGTAAAAAAGGTGCGTTGGGTCAGGGCTGATAGCGGCAAAAGTGGTGGGGTAAGAGTTATCTATTTCAATACTTCTCTCAACCTGACCTGGTTATTAACCATATACGGTAAAAATGAGCGAGAAACCATTCCAGCTCATGAATTAAAGAAGATAAAGGAGGCAATCAATGGCTAAGAAATTAACCAAGGCAGGGCAGGCCCTGTTAGACGATGTTCTGGCAATCAAAGCGGGTGCAGCGGCAAAAACCTGGTCAGCGGAACAGCTCTTGGTGATCGCCGTCCGCAAGGAACTTCAAAAGACCCAGCCGGCCTTTGCAGAATTATTGGCGATTCCTGTAGCAACCCTCAGGGATTGGGAACAGGGTCGCAAGCAACCTGACAGTGCAGCAGTAACATTGATTAAAGTGGCGCAAAGGCACCCAGAGATACTCGAAAATCTCGTCGCATAATTAAAGCCGACTTTAAAACAGATTTTACCGAGCAGGCAGTTTATTCAGGTATTTCAAACTGTGCAGGATCAACATAAATAAGCTTAACCACCACCGCATCAACCACAGGCTCAACCGCAACCATCAACACATTGACCTGCCCTTCAATCTCAATGCCGGCTGGCAGATTAAACAGCAGACCACCCGTGTTCTCATTGGTTAAAGTCTGCACCTCTTTCAATTCTTTATCCTTGCGCGCCTCAGTCTGGAACTTCTGCACCAGCGCCCTGATTGAATGATCAAAGCTTGGAAAATTAAACGGCCCCTGAAACTCCTTGCGATCGAGTTCAAGCTTAACCGCAATCTTGGTGCCAGTTGTCTCAGAAGTAAGCTCACCTGACTTGATAATGGTGTCCTGCTTAAGCTGCTTAAAAAGTTTTTTAGCCTGTTCGGGCGGTTGCTGAACAAAAGCAACTAGCAGATTGGCAGCAAGATTAAAGAGCTTTTGTTTATCGATATTAATGGTTTCTGTCTTTGTCGTGGTCATGGTAAGCAACTAGGAATTATTTAAAAATTAATAAAAAACGGACTCTACCGGAAATTATCAGAAAATGTAACAGCAGATAACTCATCTGATCCTGAATTTTACCCGTAAAGAGAAGTACAGTGTAGGTAAAGTTATGCAGTTACAAACCAGTGAAGTATCCCGCATCATCGAAATGGCCTGGGAAGACCGCACACCATTTGAAGCCATAGAGAACAGCTTTGACCTCAATGAGTCTGCGGTTATTTCCCTGATGCGCCGCGAGTTAAAGCCGCGCTCATTTCGCCTCTGGCGTCAGCGCGTCACCAGCCGTAAAACCAAACATCTGCAGCTGCGCTCCCCAGATGTCAGCCGCGGCTACTGTCCCACCCAATACAAGCGCTGAGCAGAGAAGCCCTACAATGAAAAATACCCTTCGACTAACCTTAAAATATGCAGCCTTTTTCTGGCTTTGCGCTGTCAGCCTAAGCACCACTGTTATCGCGGAACCACTTATGAATGATAATTTCGAATCGCAGCCACAGGCCCGCTGGAGCTATGTCAGCGACCAGGTTATGGGTGGAATCTCCCAGGGGCAATTGGCATTTGTAACTGAGCAGGACGAGAGTTTTGCCCATATGAGCGGACAGGTAAGCACCGAGAACAATGGCGGTTTTATTCAGTTCCGCACCTCAATCCCCAAGGGCAGTACCGCAACTGCAAGCGGTGTCACCCTTAAAGTACGCGGCAACAGCCAGCAGTACTATATCCATCTGCGCAGTTCCGGAACCCTGCTGCCATGGCAGTACTACCAGGCCGGCTTTCAAGCCAATGATGAGTGGCAGACCATTAATATTCCCCTAAAGGCCTTTGCCGCCTCGGGTAAATGGCTTCGCAAGCAGATAAAGCCGGGCTCGATTCGCAGTATTGGTGTTGTCGCCTTTGGTCGCGATCACAGTGCCGATATCCAGGTAGCCGAGATCGGTTTTTACTAGCCAGCGACAAAATATATTAGCTAAATATCTCTATTATCTCTGTCCTGAGGGAACTAATCTGGTTCACGTATATATTTATACATTTACAACCGGTGCAGGGAAATGGCAGAAATCAACCAATTACCTATTCAGGAATCTGAGCCACCTTCTGATTCCGACAGCAGAATCCTCAGCCTTTTAGAGGCCTCAAAAAATATCTCGCAGTTTTCAACAACCCTTATTAAAAATTTTCCACCTAACTCTGAAACTGAATTTGGTTATTATGCTGATCTTTCAGGAGCTAAGGATATTAATGAATTTGAGGCAAAGATAGGCGTATCTGTTAATGCACTCGGATTTGATGAATTTTCATATTGCTGGTCATCGAATACTGAACCTGATGCAGGACGATTAATTAATATCTCTCCACAGCTTCTGAATGACTACTTCGCTGAACGGTTTTATGAACAGGATTTGATACTTCCATACGCAAACGCGACCATCAATCCCGTCTACCTGTCAACATTGCACGACTATGCCGCTAACGCCCCTTTTGAAACTAAAATGACTCGCATGATGAGAGCTATAAATAATCTAAATAGGTCTCATGGTTACTATGATTTTTACAATTCTTTTGCCAACGCTAAAAATGGCAATGGCAATGTAATGTTATCCGTAACTAATCGTGGCTGTAGCTCGGTCAGATTAAAAGAGTTAGTCAAAGGAAGTGAATCAACACTGCAGATTTTATGCGAAGCTATAGATTATGTCGCTTCGCAAAAATTTTCTGAAATCTTACTTGGAGAGCATCCCGACAATATAGCTATAAACCCTCGACCGCTCAAAGTATTGGATGTCCTTGCAAATCATGATTTTAATATTACTCAGGTGGCTGAATATTTATGTATTAGTACTGTTACCGCAAATAAACATTTAGAAACTGCACGCCGCGCCTTTGGCGCTAAAACTAACTATTACGCCATTAAACAGGCGTTCTTAAACGGGCTTATTGACTATAGGAAGTAGTCATCTAAACAGGAAGAATTATCTACAGGGAGTTTGCTATGTCCAAAGTGTTTAAAAAGCCCAAGAATAAGGGCCATTCAGGTATTGATTTCCACTACAGCGGTTTTCGCGCCGACCCCTACACAACCTTTGAGTATATGCGTCGATTTAATCCTGTCTGTATGATTAAACCTGACGATATGTGGGCGGTTTCTCGTGCGACAGATGTCGAATATGTACTTTCTAACCCTCAGTTATTTTCGTCAACCGGAATCAATCTAGCTTATGATTCTGAGTGGCTAAGTGAAAAGTGTAGGGCACCTAGACTAATTCTTTCTCAAGACCCACCAGAGCATAGGCACCTCCTGGCTGGGTGGTACCCCCAGGCAGAAACAAAGCTTTACAGAGCTGCACAGAGCTTTACAAAGCATTTACAGAGCACTTCAGCTCAATTTTGACTTGAATA
>JABBBF010000031.1 GCA_018607545.1 SAR92 clade bacterium
CAACCATAGTCGCCGCCGATTTCTTACTGGTGCTACCGCTGTTGTCGGTGGAGCCGGTGTAGTTGGTGCGGCAGTACCTTTCGTTTCATCCTGGCAACCGAGCGCCAAAGCTAAAGCTGCTGGTGCGCCGGTTAAAGTTAATATCTCCAAGCTAGAGTCTGGCGGCCGCCTGGTTGTCGAGTGGCGCGGCAAGCCTGTTTATATCGTGCGTCGTACTGAAGAGTCTCTGGCTGCAATTGAATCAATGGATGTGAGCATCCTCAGGGATGCAGATTCACAGAGCGCCTCACAGCCCGGGTATGTGGCTGGTTCAGCGCGCACAATGGCTGGCAGGGAAGAGTTCCTGATTCTGGTTGGTCTCTGTACACACCTCGGCTGTGCGCCGATGTATCGCCCTGATGTGGGCGCTCAGGATCTCGGTGGAGACTCCTGGCTCGGTGGCTTCTTCTGCCCCTGTCACGGTTCCAAGTTCGATCTCTCTGGACGGGTTTTTGCTGGCGTACCTGCGCCGACTAACCTTGAGGTTCCGCCTCACTCCTATGAGTCGGACGACATTATTATTATTGGTATAGATTCGGAGATTGCGTAATGAGTAAAGTAGCTGCTTTAGCCGAGTGGATTGATTCGCGCATGCCAACGCTCAAGCGTGAGTGGAATCGGCATATGGCCGAGTATTACGCACCCAAGAATTTTAACTGGTGGTACTACTTCGGCGTTTTATCGATGGTCGTGCTGGTTATCCAGCTGGTCACTGGTATCTGGTTGCTGATGAGCTACCAGGGTTCTGCAGAGCAGGCCTTCGCCTCTGTTGAGTACATAATGCGCGATGTGGATATGGGCTGGATTATTCGCTACGCTCACTCTACGGGTGCCTCGGCGTTCTTTATCGTCGTCTATATGCATATGTTCCGCGGCCTGATCTACGGATCCTATAAAGCGCCTCGTGAACTGGTGTGGATTTTCGGTATGACTATCTATGTGGCACTGATGGCTGAGGCTTTCCTCGGTTATGTTCTGCCCTGGGGTCAGATGTCCTACTGGGGTGCGCAGGTAATTATTTCGCTGTTTGGCGCTATTCCGGTGATTGGTGAAGATGTTGTTCAGTGGATTCGTGGTGACTACCTGATCTCTGGTATTACCCTCAACCGCTTTATGTCACTGCACGTTGTCGCCATGCCGATCATTTTGATCGCGCTGGTAGTGATGCATATTATTGCCTTGCATGACGTGGGTTCAAACAACCCGGATGGCGTTAGCATCAAGAAGTACAAAGATGAGAAAGGCAATCCAGTCGATGGCATTCCTTTCTACCCATACTTTGTGATTCACGATCTGGTGCCGATCGTCGTATTCCTGTTTGTATTCTGCGCCATTCTGTTCTTTGCCCCAGAGATGGGTGGCTACTTCCTCGAGCACGCAAACTTTGAGATTGCCAACTCGCTGAAGACCCCTGAACATATCGCACCGGTCTGGTACTTCACGCCATACTATTCAATGCTGCGTGCAGTTCCCGACAAGCTCGGTGGCTTTATTACTATGGCCGCTGCAATCGCTATCCTGTTTGTACTGCCATGGTTGGATCGCAGCCCGGTTCGCTCAATGCGCTACAAGGGAAGCTTTAGCCGGGGAGCAATTCTGGTATTTGCTGCCTGCTTTATTATCCTCGGTTACCTGGGTGTTAAAGCGCCGACAGCAGCGCGCACAGTTCTCGCGCAGATCTGTACCGTTCTCTATTTTGCTTACTTTATCGGTATCTACTTCTGGACTCGCATCGAGACTACCAAGCCTGAGCCCGACCGCATTACGATGGATGGCGGTATGGGTTTCTGGAAATCACTAGGTGGACTGTTAATAGTACTGCTTCTGGTTATTCTGCCATTGAAGGCAGTGGGTGCTGAGAGCGGCAAGTCTTGCGGTGCCATTGACTGTGATCCATTTGAAGCTGATCTCAGCAATCACGCCTCATTGCAGAATGGTGCAAAGCTGGCGGTAAACTACTGCATGGGCTGTCACTCATTCAAGTACTCCCGTTGGGAGCGCGTTGCCAATGATGCTGGTATCCCCAATCAGATGATGCTCGACAATATGATTTTCACCGGCCAGAAGATTGGTGATCTGATGGAAATCTCAATGCCTGAAGATGGCGCTAAAGAGTGGTTTGGCGCCGTGCCTCCGGATTTAACGCTGGTGGCACGTTCGCGCTCACCCGAGTGGGTCTATACTTACCTGCGTAACTTTTATGCAGACCCAAGTCGCCCTCTGGGTGTCAACAACAGAGTGTTTAAAGATGTTGGTATGCCCCACGCTCTGCTCGACTTACAGGGGTTGCCTGAATGTGCTCCGGGGCCTGTATTGGCAGCCAATGGCGGTATTAAACGCGACCGTTTGACGGGTGAAGATATTCTCGATGATCCCTGCGGTCGTTTTGTAATCCCTGAAGCGGGAACCATGTCCGCCGAAGAGTATGATGCTGCGATGTATGATCTGGTGAACTTCCTCGCCTATATTGCAGAGCCAATGGCCGAAGAGCGCAAGCATATCGGCCGAATGGTATTGTTATTTTTGTTACTATTGTTAGTCTTTGTTGTATTGCTGAACCGAGAGTATTGGAAAGGCATTCACTAAGATTAGACAGTTTTCTTCAGGACAGACCATATAAAGGCATGGATTGTCTATTTGGGGTGGCGACGTGCTACCCCCTAATTACTTTAAAGATGAGAGGTTGATGTGCGACGATCGTCGATGACATTATTTTCCGACCCTACATGCCAGTACAGCCATAGAGTTCGTATTGTTTTAGCCGAGAAAGACGTTACGGTTGAAATCGAAGATGTGGAACCCAGCGCCATTACAGAAGAGATTTTGGAAGCGAATCCCTATGGCACACTGCCGACTCTGGTTGATCGCGACCTGGCTCTCTACGAGTCAAAAGTGGTTATGGAATATCTGGATGAACGCTTTCCACATCCACCGCTGTTGCCGGTCTATCCAGTAGCGCGAGCGCAGAGCCGTCTCTGGGTTCACCGCATCGAGAAAGACTGGGGTAGTTTGATTGCCCAGATTATCAATAGTCCAGAGAGCAAAAAAGCTGAAGAGGCGCGCAAGGAATTCCGTGAGTCGCTGATCAGCATAGCCAGTATCTTCACCGATATGCCTTACTTTATGAGTGAAGAATTTACCCTGGTTGATTGCTGTCTTGGGCCAATTCTTTGGCGTTTGCCGCAGCTCGGTATCGAACTGCCCAACAACCGTCAGGTAAAGCCTCTGCTCGACTATATGGAGCGTCTGTTCGATCGACCTTCATTCCAGGAAAGCCTTACAGATCTCGAACAAGAGATTCGTCCCCTGCGATGAATATGAGGTCCAACCGACCCTATATCCTGAGAGCTTTTTTTGACTGGATAGTGGACAACGATTGCACGCCCTATGTGGTGATCGATGCCCATTATCCAGGTGTTGAGGTTCCCCAGAACTATGTGACCGATGGTCAGATAGTTCTCAATATCGCGCCCCGGGCGGTAACCAACTTTATCCTCGACCTTGAAATTCTCGCCTTTTCAACACGCTTTGGCGGTGTGCCTATTGAGATAAAGGTACCTGTCTTTGCTGTTGTTGGAATCTACAGTCATGAGAATGGCCAGGGCACAGTGTTTGAGCGCGAAGATCCAGACCTGACGCCAACCCCGCCCAGCGGACCAAAAGCAGTGAAAACCAAATCACCAGCTGAGCCGAAAAACAAGAGTTCAAAAAACAAGGACTCGAAAAAGCCCAAACCGTCTCTGCGGGTTATCAAATAACGATCAATTAGAACAAGCTATAAGAAGCAGACTTATTCTCAGGAGGAGCCACAATGTCATCATCAACTACAACATCACAGCCAATCGCCATACTATCAGCTTCGCGCACGCCAATGGGCGGCATGATGGGCTCGCTTTCCAGCGCTAGCGCCACTCAGCTCGGCGCAGCCGCTATCAGTGACGCGCTTGCCAAAGCCGAAATCGACAATAACCAAATTGATGAAGTGCTGATGGGCTGTGTACTCAGCGCCGGTGTCGGTCAGGCCCCTGCTCGACAGGCAGCTCTGGCTGCAGGACTGGATCGTTCAACGGCTTGTACCACCATCAACAAAGTTTGCGGTTCGGCAATGAAGGCGGTGATGATGGCCTCCAACGCACTGCGTGCCGGCCAGTCTAAAGCTATAGTGGCTGGTGGTATGGAGAGCATGAGCCGAGCCCCCTACCTTATTCCTCAGGGGCGACAGGGCTACAGATTTGGGCCTGGGCAGCTGCTCGATCATATGCAGTATGACGGCCTGCAGGATGCCTACCAGGGCGTCGCAATGGGCAGCTTTGCCGAGACCTGCGCGAAGAAATATAACTTTAGCCGCGAAGATCAGGATGCCTACGCCATTGAATCACTGCGCCGTGCCAATCGGGCTATAGATAACGGATGGTTCAAAAATGAAGTTGCCCCAGTGACAATTTCTTCCCGTCGCGGCGATACAGTTGTCGATACCGATGAGCAGCCGGGCAATGCCCGACCGGAAAAAATCCCCCAGTTAAAGCCAGCCTTTGAAAAAGACGGGACGGTCACGGCGGCTAATGCCAGCTCGATTTCCGATGGCGCAGCGGCACTGACGTTAATGCTGGCGGATGAAGCCGAGGCCCAGGGCTTGAAGCCAGTGGCATTGATTCACGGTTTTGATCAGTGCGCCCAGGAGCCAGAGTGGTTTACCACGGCACCAGTAACAGCGATTAATAAAACGCTTCAGCGTGTTGGTTGGACTGTTGATGAAGTGGATCTGTGGGAAGTGAACGAAGCCTTTGCTGTGGTCGCTATGGCGGCCATGCACGAGATTGGTATTCCCCACGACAAACTCAATGTTCATGGAGGCGCCTGTGCCCTTGGACATCCGATCGGTGCCAGCGGTGCGAGAATACTGGTGACTTTGATTCATGCCCTGCAACAGCATGGTGGAAAAAAGGGTATTGCAAGTCTTTGTATTGGCGGTGGAGAGGCCACCGCCATGGCTATTGAGTTACTCTAGGTTGTAATTTAAGTTCTAATCTAAAGTTCTAGTCTACATACTCAAAAACTTTAACCACCTTGCGCACGCCGCTAGTGCCACTGGCAATAGCGGTGGCCTTTTCGCCGCTCAGGCGTCGCACTTTACCCATCAGATAAACCACGCTGTCTTCGGTGGTTACCTCAATATTGGATGACTCAACTTCTTTATCAAAGGTCAGCTTGGTTTTTACCTGGGCGGTAATAAGTGTGTCGTTGGTGCGCGAGACAATCGACGAGTTGCCGCGAATAGCCAGTTCATTGTGAACCTGGCGAGCACCGTGATAAGCGCGGGCAGTATTACCCGCCAGTAACTTCAGATCCTGATCGGGCACCTCGCCGGTGAGTAAAACCACCGAGTCGTAGACATGCACATTGATATGGGCCTTTCTCAGTGCCGGAGAGGCTTTTTTAATATTCACGCCAATAAAGGTATCCATCTTCAGGTCATTGAGATCCGATCCAATTGGAGAGGAGGTCGGGTCGGGTTCGATCGGCTTATCGACCACCGAATTAACCAACGAAGTACAGCCCGAAAGGAGAAAAATTAGTAAAAAAATAACGGTGATGTGACGCATTTATTCGCCTCCGAAAATATGGCTGTCAATCAGTCCACAGATACACTGAATAACTTGAAGTTGAGATTGTGTTGCCAGCGGTGCAGAGAGATCTGCGCTGCTGATATGAATATCATTATAGCTGACGGCAGTGGCTAGCGACTCATCGTTTGCGGCAGATAGCAGCACAATGGTCATGCCGCGGTTAACGGCGCTATTAAGTGCACTGACAAGCAGTGGCCCACTGTTGCCGGCACTGACTAGAATAAGTATATCGCCGCTCTTGCTATGGGTGTTGAGTGCCTGGTCGTAGCGCTCGTTGTCACTACTGTTCTGGGTGATCTGGTTGAGATTGATCGAGGGAAAACCGGGACGGTCTATATCGTAGCCCAGCGCAAGGTAATCGGAGAAAAGCTGGGCAAGTTGCACGCCTGATTTTTCCCCGAGGGTGAAAATGGTATTGCCGGCCAATAGTGCTGAGGCGACTTTTTCGGCGGCGCCGGTCATGGCTCCGGTATGGGTTTCACCATTGTGCATTGTGGCTTCGATCATTTTTTGAAAATGATTAAAAATCTTCTCTTCCATCGTGTCCAACAGCCTGCCTTCATTTTATAAATTGTCTGCAGTTTTACATGCGACCTTTTTAAATTGGCCTTACTGCAGCATATTTTTTATCCAGTTAATCCGGTAGCCAGCCTCTGACTTTGCCGGCGCTGGGCTGATAGCCACAGCATCAAATCTGGCACTTACCTTATTTGTCAGTTTCTGGCTCTGCATATAAGCCAGCGCCGCAGCGGTCAAGCGTCGGCACTTTTGTTGGGTAATTGACTCTTCAGCAGAACCAAAATGACTACTGTGACGAAAGCGAACCTCAACAAAAACCAGTTGAGCATTATCCCGCATAATCAGATCGATTTCGCCCCTCGGGGTGCGAAAGTTTTTCGCCACAAACTGTAAGCCCTGCTGCTGCAGGTAATCCCACGCCAGCTGTTCGGCATCCGCGCCGCTTAGACTGCTATTCCTGTGCATTATCTATCCCTGATTAGAGGCAGTTTTACTGCAAGCTATCTTTTTAGCAGCTATCAATTACAAGCTAGGGCTTGGCTGGTAACACCCGGCCTTTTTTAAAGACAGCCCATTTCTCATGGCGTTTAATAACAGCCTTAGAGAGTGTCAGCATTCCGGTAGAGCCAAATACTGGAATAGCATCCGGCTTATCCATTTCCCCGAGCATTGCATGCAACATAAAGGCATCGTACCCCAGCGCATAGAGCTGTCGGTAGGCCGTAGGCAAGCGCTGATCCGGTTGCAGGGGCCGTGGCATATGGCCGTCGAGAGTCCAGTTCATCGCGCTGAATTCAATGCCGCTGAGATCGCGGTTGAGCTCAACCTGCTGGGTGCCATTGTAGATATGTGACGAGGCGTAGACAGGAATATCCCCGGCGTAGAGAAAATCCAGCGAGGGTTTTATCTGACGCACTTTTTCTGAATAGCCAAGCACAACAACCAGATCTATATCGTTGCGACGACGTGCGGTATAGCTAAGGCTGCTGTTGATATAGCGACGCATTTCAAGGCCGCGCTTCTCGCTGAGATCGATCTCCAGCGGCTCCTTGAGCAGTTTGGTGAAATCTTTGACTGTCGATGGGTAAGAGATAGCGCCGGTAACCAGGCCGCCCCTGTCGGTCCAGGAATTAATGAAATAGTCAGTGGCGCGCTGACCCCAGCCGCTGTCAGGTGCTATCAACAGAACATTGCTTTTACCCTCAAGCCAAGCACGATCGGCAATCTGCTCTACTTCATCGAGGGCAGAGAGCCCAAATTGAATTAAATTCTTCGGCGCATTTGCAATGCTTTTCTCAACACGGTTAAGGGTCATGGTCGGTACATCCAGCGCCGGCTTTGAGGCTAATGTCTCCACCTGAGATTGGCGCATGGGGCCGATCACTAGTTGCGCACCACTCTCCACCGCCTGGTTATAGACATCCGTTACTGGCAGTTCAGAGGTGTCGAAAATGCTGATATTGGGAACAGCGCTGCCTCGGGCCAGTTTCTGATAATAGCCGCTCATAAAACCGTTGAGCAGAGTATTGCTGGGAATCTCATATTCATCTTGCAGCGGCAGTAACAGGGCAATATTTTTCGGCGCCCGGCTCTGTATGCGACGGGTTAACGCCGAAGGCGGCTTTTTAGCCCCGGGGTGGTCTCGCCAGCGCTGCTGCCAGATAGAAAAACGGCTCTGCTGGGCAATCGGGTCTCCCTGCTGGTAGCGAACGGTGGCGGCCAATTCATACCAGCCAGCCAGAGTATCGCGATCGCCGGGCCGGTTTTTTTGCAGTGTTTGGAAAGGCAGTTCATTGAGCTGTCGCCAAATCTTGTCGTGGATAAGCGCGATGGAACCCTGGCCGAGTATTTTTCTCTCGCTAAATGATTCGCCGAGCTGAATCAGATTGCCAACGCTGGTTTCAAGATCACCCATTGCATAGTTAAGGTCGCTTTCCAGGCTCAGAATGCGCCGTGAAAAGTTAATTCCCAGTGTGGGTCTAATCGCCACAAAGCGCGGTTGTATTAACCACTGCTGTGCCTCTGTATGCAGGTGGCTGGCAATATCCAGTTCCAGCCCCAACAGGCTGTATTCAATAAAAAGTGCATCGCCGAGATTGTCGGCAGTGATCAAATCCAGAGTCTCTCGACTGTTGGCAATATCACCGGCCTGGGCAAACAGAATGGCAGCGTCGAGAAACAGGGAGTCTCTGCGCAGT
>JABBBF010000120.1 GCA_018607545.1 SAR92 clade bacterium
TAGGTAAAGGTAGTGCCGTCAACTAGCGCGCCACCAAAACCTTCGATCATTTCAATATCACCACCTGCGCTGGTGCCGCCATCAGTTGAACCATCAGATGAACCGTCAGTTGAACCGTCCGAAGAACCAGTTCCACGGTCGCCACCTGTGCTACCACTGTCATCGGTAACAACAATATCTTTCACCATAACCGGGGAATCTTGATCAACCACATACATATTCAAGGATGAGTAGGTATTACCCGCAGCCTGGGCAGGAATAGTCACTATATATTCCAACTCAGTTTCGCCGACGATCAATACAGGGTCGAGATTAAACGAGGGATCAACATCCGGGTGAGGTAAACGCTCAAATCGGAAGTAGATGCTAGTATCTGCGCCCCCGGCAGCAACAGCTGCAGTAAAGGTGATCGAGCCACCGTTATCAAAAGTAAACGGATAAACATCAACATTTAAGTTGGCAAAACCAGCCCATACTTCAGCGCCCGCCGGGAAGGTAAAGGTTTCGCCATCAACGATTGCGCCACCGAAGCCTTCGATCATTTCAATATCACCACCTGCGCTGGTGCCGCCGTCAGTTGAACCACCATCAGTAGCTCCGCCGTCTGTAGTTCCACCATCGGTTGAACCACCATCAGTAGATCCGCCATCGGTTCCTACTGTTGAAAAATTATTCTCAGCGTTAAAAGGAAATATATCTAAAATATCGATTAAACCGTCATTATCATCGTCAATATCAGCATTGTCACCAATTCCATCATTGTCATAATCTTGCCACTCAGAAGAGTTAAGTGGCAAATCATCAAACTGATCAATAAGACCGTCATTATCATCGTCGATATCAGCATTGTTACCAATACCATCGCCATCACTATCAACCCATTCAGTGAGCGTTAGTGGAAAGGCATCATCATTATCTTTTACACCGTCACCATCATCATCGTCGTCGATGCAGTTTATGAGGGTATCGCCATCTGTATCTATATCTGAGCAATAGACTATGCTCGCCGGATATCCAAAATCGCCAAAAGAATATGGTTGAGTATTCACAATAGATTCGAAATTACCACCATTCGCCAAAAGCACGATACTTAATGATTGCCCAGGAAAAACAACACTAGTCCCAATCTCGGGAAAGCTATTACCAACAATTAAGCTGGACAATGGATTGTTATCAAAAGCATAACTACCAATGAAGGTCACACTGTCTGGAACTCTGACGCTGGTTAATCGGTTAAATCGAAAAGCGTAATTTCCAATAGACTCAGTACTCTCACCAAGAGTCAGGTTTGTTAAACGATTATTCTGGAAAGCATTATTGCCAATACCAGTGACACTTGCTGGAATAGTAATGTCAGTTAACTTGTTACTCTCAAAAGAATATTGCCCAATACTTGTAACGCTGCTAGGAATGACGATGCTTGCTAAACGGTTATTTTGGAAAGCATTATTGCCAATAGTCGTGACGCCATCCTGAATAATGACGTTAGTTAAGCGGTTGTCTCGGAAAGCACGATCACTAATCTCTGAAATACCTGCTGGGATAGTGATACTGGTTAATTTGTTAGAGCTGAAAGCTCTACTACCAATGTAGGTCACGCTATCTGGAATGGTTAAACTGGTTAACCCTAATCCACTAAATTGAGACATACCAATACTTGTTAAACCACCACCTAAGACCAAATTGGATAATGGGTTTTCCCGAAAAACAGAATATCCAAGTGCAGTTACGCTGTCAGGAATAACAATGGCAGTTAACTGGTTTCTAAGGAAAGCTTCATTGTCAATTCTGGTCACGCTGTTTGGGATCGTCACACTGGTTAATTTGTTAGAGCTGAAAGCTTTATTGCCAATACTGGTCACGCTGTTTGGGATCGTCACACTGGTTAGCTGGTTAGTATCGAAAGCATAATCGCCAATACTGGCAACGCTATCTGGAATGATGACACTGGTCAGCTGATTGTTCGAGAAAGTACCATCTCTAATAATTGTCAGACTATCAGGAATAGTGAAACTGGTTAACTGGTTGTTATTGAAAGCCCAACGCCCAATACTGGTCACGCTGTTTGGGATCGTCACACTGGTTAGCTGGTTAGTATCGAAAGCATAATCGCCAATACTGGCCACGCTATCTGGAATAGTGACACTGGTTAACGGCTTGAACCTAAAAGCTTGATAGCCAATATGCTTTACTGGGTAACCACTTATAGCATCAGGAATTGATAACTCATTAGGGCAAAAATTACTACAGCCAGTGATAGTGATATTTTCACCATCAAACGTAAAGGCAAATATATCACTGACAGGATAAAGATTGTTAGAGTCACCTGTTGATCCGCCAGTACTACCAATGTCATCAGTCACAACAATATCTTTAATGATTACAGGAGAATCTTGATCAACCACATACAGCAGGAACGATGAATAAGTATTGCCAGCATCCTGGGCAGGAATTGTTACCGTATATTCCAGCTCAGCTTCACCGACGATCACTACAGGGTCCAAATTAAACGAGGGATCAACATCGGGATGCGGCAGACGCTCAAAGCGGAAGTAAACTCTAGTATCAGCGCCACCGTTAGGAACCGCTGCCGTAAAGGTAATTGAACCGCCATTGGTAAAAATAAATGGAAAAATATCTACATTCAGGTTAGCAAAACCGGCCCATACTTCTGATCCTGCTGGGAAGGTGTAGCTAGAGGCCGCTTCGTCAAATACCGCACCGCCAAAACCTTCAACCATTTCAACAGGGCCAGCTTGGCTAAATCGATCTAGGGCAACGCTATTCACTGAAAAAAACAAAAAACTCAAAAAGCATAACTTTCTAATTAATAAACCTGCAAATAAACCCTTAAAAGGCCGCATTTTGTTTTGATCCATTTTCATATTCTGTTTCATTTTAACCAAGCCCCTAGACCCTATTAACCTTGTATACATGTGGTAAATATATAAAGGGTTACTCATCAAGTATTAAGCAACCACCAAGAAATCGTTGTTTTGGTTACGCTTAAGGTATGCAATTTCGAATATTTTATATTATACATAAGGCTGTAGCCACTATTTTAGTCTCCACTAGCTTCGCTCTCAGTAAAGGGTGTTTTTGGCAATAATTTTTCTAAACTGAATTTTCTAGGGGGCGTTCTTGTAGAACCAACTTCTAAGTCTTTACCTATGCATTCATCTATTGGGTGCCATGCAATAGCATATAAGGCACATCTACTGTGAGGGTTCTGAAACTTACCTTCTCGAGTTCTGATAATTAAGTCAGCATTCATCAATTCTTTAACGGCCACAGATATCGTTGCGTCTCTCTTCCATCCCCTATCCCTCAAAATTGCCATAGCGGCGGTCAGGTCACCGTTGTTTTTGCCATTGTATTGATATGCCAAATCAACAAGTAACGCCTTAGACTTCGTTGACAAGCCAATATAGTCATCTGTGTTAAGGACCGCATGAGGGAGAAGGGTAAAACGTCCCGACTCTTTTCGCCCCTTTACTTTATGTCTGCTCGCCATTAGCTCACCTCCCCATGATCATTTGAATGCTCATAAGTAGCTCTTTTTGCGACACTTAGAGATTTATTAGCGGGTTTAGAGGCTGATGCTAAGGGTATGCCCTCCTGCACCGAATTTGGGTCTTTTTTATCGCTAACTATGACTTTCTGAAAGGGTCGTGAGTCACGCAATGGACACTGATAAACTGAACATTCTCTTATGGACTTTCGAAAACCTCGCTCCATGTGATCAGGTGTACAGCCAACGCAATATGCACACATAGCTTTTATTGCCGCTTTATCAGAGTTAGGCTTAGCTTTGAGTTGAATTATTGGGTTAGATTGAATCATTTCGCACCCCCAGTAATTCTTTTCTCTCCGAGACAAGTTTACTTACAAGTTGCCGTAACTGGGTTCGTGAGTAACCGTTAATGTGAGCGCTAATTAATTCATCAGTCTCATGCTTGATAAAACCAACAGCTCGCGCACCAAGACTAACTGGAGGACACCAAAGGCCGTGTTGAATTTTATTATGAAGGGTGGAGCGTGATAGCCCAATTCTCTCGAGAACTTCCGCTTTACGTTCAATTGTTATTACTGCTTTTTTAATCATAAATACACCTTTTTACTCATTAATTTCGAGGAGAATAATTGCGTGTATCTTTGATTATTTAAATATTCCAAAACCTTCGTGGAATATTCCATTAAGCTTAAATTAATCGATTAGTTTACGAGCCTCTTTTAAATAATTAGACAGCGTCTTTTCACCAAAAGGGCACTCTATACCCTTACCTGCAAGCTGCGACATAACAGCTTGAGCATCGGTACTGGGCTTACCCGTTAACCCATCTATCAGGGCATCTGACAACGCTAAAATAGTTTTCAAATAGGAATTTTTAGATTTTGGATTAGGTTCATCCGCTGTAACTGCTGAATCATGATCATCAACCGTTGGCCTTGTCATATAATGTGGGTCGCAAATTTTTGCTTTTTCCTCATCTCCCATATCATGAAACCACAAGGCCAAACTATTTTTTGTCACCGTACACTTTTCCGGTGTAAGACCTTCTTCATGGGGTTCATCTTTATATGAATATTTAACTATTTTTAAAGAGGCATCCTCTTCTCCATAACCCTTTTCATGGCCTGCTTGAATTACAATTTGGTCAATTAAAGCCTCGTACAACTCCTGCGCCTCCTCAACTATACATTGATGGGCATATCTATTTTCAGCATCATCAAGGTAATGCATAGAGCCTGTTTTAGCTTCCTCTAAAGTTTTATAGCTTTGAAGATCAAAAACAATTAGAGCGACTTCTTCTGCAGTTAGAGACTTATTCCACCTCATTTTCATCATCCTATTTAAATTCACTAAACGTGCTTACATGTGGGGAGCTTTCATCAAAGCTTATCAGCCAATAGTTATAAAATTGCTTGACTGCAATTAATCATCCTTGCCGACGATATTTCAGTATGTTTTTAGAAGTGCGCGCCAAGCCCAAATTTCCATGAGCGGCACTCTCAATGTAGTCAGACCACCAGCACATCATTTTTCTGCGGGGTTCGATATATACGGCATTGTTATAGTCCCCTCTTGTTCCATTTTGATCTACATGAGCTAAGGCGGCCTCAACCACATCAGGTGAAAACTGCTGCTCATTTAACACTGTACTGGCTAACGATCTTAAACCATGAGCTACCAGCTTGCCCTCATACCCCATTCGCCTTAAGGCCATATTTGCTGTCTGCTTATTTATTGACACCTTAGGGTTTCTATCGCTCGGAAAAATATACTCTCTATGCTTACTTACAGGTGACATCACATCTAATAAAGCCAGCATTTGTGGCGATAACGGCACACTGTGTGCCCTGCGCTTTTTCATCCTTTCTGCAGGAATATTCCACAGGCATTTATCGGTGTCTATTTCATCCCATTTTGCACCAGCAGCTTCACTTGGTCTAACCATGGTATGAAGTTCCCACTCAATTAGGCATCTGGTAGTCAACTTAATATTTGCCCTGCTAAGACGCCTTATAAGCTCAGGTAGCTCCTCAGGCTTGATTGTGGGCTGATGTTTCTTCTGAGGAACTGAAAAGGATTCTTTTATGCCTGCCAAGGGATTCACTGGAATTAATCCACTATTTACCGCATAGACCATAATCTCATTAATGCGCTGACACTGGCGTTTGACTGTTTCTAGAGAGCCCTTAGCGGCTAAAGGTCTTAATGCATTTATTGTGTTTGGGGCGGTTATTTTATGAATAGGCACTTTTCCTAAACTAGGAAATAAATGAAGCTCCAACGATCTCCAAATATCCTGAGCGTGGTCAACACTCACTTTACTCATTTTTACCTTATGCCATTGCTCGGCAACTCGCAGCAATGTATTTTCATGGGCAAAAGCTTGAAGCCCAATTTTTTCATCCCTATGCTGTTTCGGATCAATGTTCTGCGCCAACAGGCTATTTGACTTATCTCGCTCTTTTCTCGCATCAGCCAGTGTCAGCTCTGGATAAACACCAAAGCTCATGTTTGCGCGTTTTTTGGTGTACGGCCGAGAATAGTTAAAAATCCAAAGGCGGGTTCCATTTGTCTTGATACGCAATGCCAACCCTTTCCCATCAGCAAGGCTATATTCCTTATCCCTGGGCTTTGCATTGCTTACTTGAGTATTGGTTAGAGGTAGTGTGAGCTTTGCCATAGTAACATCACCTTTCGAAGTAAATTCCAGTGTTACTTCGGATGTTACAATAATAATTGAATATCACCAAACACCAACAAACACTATAGACACAAAAAAGCCCGTAAATACAAGTAAATACGGGCCTTAATGGTCGTTACAGGCCTTTAAAAGACCCTTATTTGGTGGAGGCGGCGGGAATTGAACCCGCGTCCGCTAATCCGCTGCCCACGGCTCTACATGCTTAGATCAGCCTATTAGTTTTAACCCGTTGCAACCCGGCTGTCAGGGAACGCATTGGGCGATTTCGGTAAAGGTTTTAGTGAATCCGCCCCGAACGAGCTTCTCCACGATCTTATGAAATATGACACCTGAGCGTTCCGCTTCCCGAAGGATTGAGTACTCTGGACGCATAAGCACGGCTCCAGTCAGATGGCACTACACTGGGGTTTAAGCAGCTAGTGCGTAGTTGTCGTCGTTGGCAACTATAAAATTGCGACTTTGGATTAACGAGATTGGTCACCATCTCGGCATGCACCGGGGGTTTTGTAATCGGCGTCGAATCCAGAACGCCCCCAATACCTTTATTCTAGCATAGCGATGCTGTGTAACCATCAACCTTTGAACAGCTTAGTGTTAAAAAGTATTGTTCGAATTAATGACGCCAATCGCCTAGAATCAATCCATAAAAAAATAATCATAAGGATACAGTGATGCAACGAGGTGTTTTCTCTTCCCGTCTGGCCTTTATCTTCGCCGCTTCCGGTTCCGCTGTGGGGCTTGGCAATATCTGGGGTTTTCCCACCAATGCTGCGGAAAATGGCGGTGCTGCATTTGTATTAATGTACCTTATTCTGGCTTTCTTACTGGCTTATCCGGCAATGATGGCAGAGCTAATTATTGGCCGCCATACACGCTCAAATGTGGTCAATGCCCTACAGTCAATTTCCTCTGGACAGGTGGCTAAAATCACCGGCACTGCGGTGGGCTTTGCCGGCATGGTGACCGCCAGTTTGATTCTGTGCTTTTATGCGATTGTCGCTGGGTGGATGATTGCTTTTATGTTTGAACCGGCAACATCTCTGTTCGGTTTAAACGAACTGGGCAGCTGGCTGACGGACTTTAGCCTGACACGCAACATTGGCTTTTCGGCCCTGTTTATTCTTTTAACTGTACTGATAATTAGCGCTGGTGTTGAACAGGGTATCGAGAAGTGGTCGAGCCGCTTGATGCCTTCTCTATTTGTGCTGCTGTTTGGTTTAATTCTCTATGTATTAACTCAGGATGGTGCAGTTGAAGGTCTCAAGCACTATCTGGTGCCTGATTTTTCCCAGATGACCAACCCCAAACTTATCGTTAGCGCGATGGGGCAGGCGTTCTTTTCTATGTCGCTGGGGGTTGGCACTATGCTGATCTATGGTTCCTATATTCGCAGAGATGAAAACCTTCCAGTGGTCGGTGCTCTGGTGACATTGACGGACACATCCGTAGCCTTCCTGGCAGGGCTGCTAGTATTGCCAGCTATTTTTGTCGCACAAAATCTTGGGGTGACTATTTATACCGAGGCAGGCAATCTTATCGCTGGGCCGGATCTTATTTTTCAGGTATTACCCGCTCTGTTTGACGGTATGGGAGCGACTGGGTTACTGGTCGGCTTTGCTTTCTTTGTGCTGATGTCTATCGCGGCGGTAACTTCATCAATTTCGATGCTTGAGGTGCCGGTGTCCTATGCGGTGGAGCAGCATAAGGTCGATCGGGTCAAAGCGACCTGGTTAGTGGGTCTGATTATCTTTGCGATCAGTGCGACTATTTCTCTTAACTTCGACAGTCTTTTTGGCTTTGTGATTACTCTGACGACTGAGCGGGCTCAACCGTTGCTGAGTATGGTGCTGTGTATTTTTGCTGGGTGGGTTTTTTATCGAAATAGTATTTTGCAGGAGCTTAAGCAGGGTTGTCCGGATGTTGAGCAGGGGCTGTTTTGGAAGATTTGGCCGGTTTATGTGAAGTTTTTCTGTCCGGCGTTGATTTTGTTGACGTTTGCGCAGGGGCTTTAACGCAAAGTTCGTCATACTGGCGTAGGCCAGTATCTGTCTATTTTTCAGCGTAATTCTGTAGATCCCAGCCTTCGCTGGGATGACGGTGGTGG
>JABBBF010000227.1 GCA_018607545.1 SAR92 clade bacterium
GCTTTCAAATTGTGCATGTGCAATTTAG
This sequence comes from SAR92 clade bacterium, assembly GCA_018607545.1. The sequence continues at coordinate 29 of JABBBF010000227.1, forward strand.
CCGCGAAATTATTGAAGTCACCACTTTTCGTTCCAACGAAAACCAGACCAGCAATAAAAATCATCGCCAGCAAAACGATAGCGGAATGCTTACCAGGGACAATGTATTTGGCAGCGTTGAGGAAGATGCCTCTCGCCGCGACCTGACCGTTAATGCGCTCTACTACGATCCCAGCGATAACAGTATTCATGATTTTACCAACGGCCTCGACGATATAGAGGATCGTATTATTCGTATTATTGGCGACCCATCAACCCGCTTCCGTGAAGATCCGGTGCGCCTGCTGAGAGTCGCCCGCTTTGCAGCTAAACTTGGCTTTGATATAGAGTCCAGCACTGCGAAACCAATGAAACATCGGGCCGGCGATTTGCAACAGGTTTCACCGCCACGCCTGTTTGATGAAACCCTGAAATTATTTATGAGCGGCAATGGCCTGGCGACTTTTGAGTTACTGCACGAGCATAAACTCTTCGAGCATATAGTTCCGCAGTTAAATCCAATGCTCAACGATAAGCAGGGTGCGCCTCTGAAGGTGATCAGTCAGGCACTGATTAATACCGATAAGCGGATTCGCAATTCACAGCGAGTAACTCCGGCATTTATCTACGCCGCACTACTCTGGCCTGTGGTGCAGCGGCTGGCGAACAATTACGAAAAGAACGGCAACTCTCCGCCCTACGCCCTGAGCAAGGCCACCGGGGATATTATTGCCGCCCAGATTCCGGTGACGGCAATCCCCAAGCGCTTCACCATTCCAATGCGCGAGATATGGGATTTGCAATTGCATTTGAAGCGTCGCGGCGGCAATCGAGCCAAGCGCCTGGCCGAGCATCCACGCTTTAGAGCGGCCTATGATTTTATCTTGCTGCGCGAGCAAGCCGGTGAAGATTTAGGCGGCCTCGGGGACTGGTGGACTGCGTATCAGGATGCCAATGAAGATCAGCGCCAATCTATGGCTGAAGAAATATTAAGCAGTGACAAGCGACCCAAAAGACGTCGTCGCCGTCGCAATAGTCCCAACACTAAAAATGGCTGAGGTCTATATTGCTCTTGGCAGTAATATGCACGATCCCCATAACCAGCTCGATCGCGCCCTGGAAAATCTCAATTCAATAGTTGAAGTCCAAATAGTTGCGGTCTCGGGTCGTTACCAGACCCCCGCCATTGGCCCCAGCCAACCCGACTACATCAATGCCGCTGCACAGTTACAGACTTCACTGCCACCAGAATCTCTGCTCGATATGCTGCAGTCGATAGAGCAGCAACAGGATCGAGTGCGCACAGTGCACTGGGGACCCAGAACATTAGATTTGGACATACTTCTCTATGACAATGTTGTTCAAGATACAGAGCGCCTGACCATTCCCCACCCGCGCATGGCTGAGCGCGCTTTTGTTCTGCTGCCACTGGCAGATATTAATCGCGATCTGGCACTGCCCTGTGGAAAAACTGTCAGCCAACTATTGGCAAACTGCTCTGTGCAAGGTATTGTCAAATCAACTTCAGGCAATAATAAAAAACTGCTGTAATTTGTAACCGCTGATTTGGGAGATCAATGTGGAACAAACTGTTCTAAGCGAATTCGACCTCGACCTGGCTACTGCTTCCATTCCTAAGTATATTGCTATTGAAGGCCCAATCGGTATCGGCAAAACTACACTGGCGAAACGCCTGGCCAGTTCATTTAACTATGAAACCCTGCTCGAAGATGCAGAAGAAAATCCCTTTCTCGAGCGCTTCTATCAGGATCGCCGCAGCAATGCCCTGCCAACCCAGCTGTTTTTTCTGTTTCAGCGCATTCGCAAATTGGAAGCCCTGCGCCAAGGGGATATTTTCCAGGAAGTGCGTATCTCGGATTTCCTGATCGATAAGGATCCACTGTTTGCTCGAATCACATTGGATGATGACGAGTTCCGACTCTACCAAACCGTCTACGACAATATTATCAGTGATCTGCCAAAACCTGATCTGGTGATCTACCTTCAGGCACCCACAGGAACCCTCTACGACCGCGTTCAGATGCGCGGCCATGCCAGCGAAAAGTCCATAGAACACAGCTATCTGCAACAGCTAAACGATGCCTATACCCAGTTCTTTTATTACTACGACGATACGCCACTGCTGATCGTCAATACCGCGGCAATAAATCTGGCTGAGGGCAGTCATGACTACAACAATCTGGTGCAATATATGTTGCAGATCAACTCTGGCCGCCACTACTACAATCCTCACCCCCTGCAATAAAAAAGCTATACTCGCACCTAGACCTTTTTGAGATCGGATCGATAAGATGAAAACTACTACTGTTAGCAGCCTGTCGGCAATGAAAGCCAATGGCGAAAAGTTTGCTGTTATCACTGCTTACGACTTCACTTTTTCAAAACTGATTGAAGATGCCGCTATCGAAGTGGTTCTGGTCGGGGACTCTCTGGGCAACGTTATTCAGGGCCGCGACAGTACTATTCCGGTCACTGTGGATGAAATGGCCTATCACACAGAGTCGGTCAAGCGCGGCAACAACCGCGCCCTACTGGTGACTGATATGCCGTTTATGTCATACGCAACAGAGGCTCAGGCGCTGGAGAATGCCGCCGTTTTGATGCAGGCCGGCGCGCAGATGGTTAAGCTGGAGGGCGGTGAATGGCTTGCCGATACAGTGCATCTGCTCAGCGAACGCGGCATTCCCGTCTGTGGTCATGTAGGCCTTACTCCCCAGTCCGTGCACAAGCTGGGCGGCTATAAGGTTCAGGGTAAGGAGGAACAGGCTGCAGTACAGATGATTGCCGATGCCAAAGCCCTGGAAAGCGCCGGGGCCGAGTTGATCGTTGTCGAATGCGTGCCCTCATCTCTGGGCAGTGAACTCTCCGAGGTATTGGATATTCCAGTGATCGGCATTGGTGCCGGCCCGGATACAGATGCCCAAGTGCTGGTATTGCAGGATATGCTGGGGATTTCTCAACGCCTGCCGCGCTTCTCTAAAAACTTTCTCGAAGACAGTTCGTCCATTGCAGAGGCTATTACTGCCTATGGCAATGCTGTCCGTAACGGCAGCTTTCCGGCAGCTGAACACTCTTTTAAATAGGGGCTTTTAAAAAGAGCTCTCACAGGAAAAAACATGACCGATTCAATCTACGATTACAGCGTGCCAAACAGTGCTGGCGAGGAAATTTCTCTGCAGGACTATCAGGGCAAAGTAATGCTGATCGTCAACACCGCCAGCAAATGTGGCTTCACCTCTCAGTACAGTGGCCTGCAGGATCTCTATGATCAATTTAAAGACCAGGGGCTTGCGGTCATCGCCCTGCCCTGTAATCAGTTCGGTGGTCAGGAACCGGGATCCAATGCCGAGGTTCAGGAATTCTGCCAGCTCAATTATGGCCTGAGCTTTCCGGTGATGGGCAAAATTGAGGTCAATGGCGATGGCCAGCACCCTCTCTACAGCTTTCTTAAACGTCAGGCCGGCGGTCTGCTCAACGACAATATCAAATGGAACTTTACAAAGTTTCTAGTCGACCGTGAAGGGAATGTAGTCAAGCGCTACGGCTCAATCCGCAAACCCCAGGTAATTGCAGCGGATATCCAAAAGCTTTTGTAACTCACAAGCTATTCTAATCCACCAGTTTTGGCCAACCCTGAGCCTGTAGATATTGCTGCAGGTTTTTCGGTCTGTATTTGACGTCCGCCTGCCAGCGCTGCTTTACCGAGCGATGCATTAAAATCTCCCCGCTGCCATGGTCGATGGCCCGATAATAAGGCCGTTTGGAGCGATAGATATGCTTTCTCGACTGATGAAGCTTCGCCGTGGCACTGGGATTTAAGCTGGCTGCCAGATGCCGTTCGATTTGCAGCCCTTCGGCCCTGGCCTGCTTGGCCATCCACTGCATGGGAATATCTGAAAGCAGCTCACCACCCACATCTGCCGGATAACTGCCACCAATATTGCTGTGCACACCACTAAACCACACCTGCTTTAAGCTCATCCCCGGTCTCGGCTGCCAGATGGTGGGCTCAAAGTCCGAGCGCACTTCGTCGATTGCCAGTGCATGTCGGGCAACCTTTATATTGGCACCCATCTTGGTATCGTGAAATTCGTCCTCGCGATCCATAAGACCGAGAAAAGAAAACGGCACACCCAGCGCGCCGACCGTATCCCAGACCCCAACAAAAGCAATATTGCGGTTGGCATGAGAGTGTTGGCTGCGAAATTTAACCGAGGCTTCACCGCCGGGACGAAAGGCCGCACCGGGCTTTTTGTAATGACTAAAGGCACTTTCAATCAAGCGTGCATTCGGGCGTTTGAGAATACCGCAGTTATTAATTAGCCCGCAGAGACTGCGGACAGTGTAGGCACCGCGACTAAAACCAAATAGATAGATTTCATCACCGGGCGAGTAGTTCTGAACGATATAGCGGTAGTCATCCATGATATTTTTATTGATGCCCTTACCGGTTATACCGCCACCCATTGAGGAATAATAAGAACCCACGCCCCAGTCATAAAATACCTGCTGTGGCGTGCCGTCAGTGGCGATTGGCTTAATGCTGCGAGCGAGTTTTAAAACATTGGTGGGCTGGTCTTTCTCGAGGTCTTTTTCCGGGCGATTCCATGTGCCATCGGCACAGATAACAATACGCTTCATAATATCTCCTGCTTCCCTGAAGATTGATAAGTAATGGCTAAAGTAACGCTTCTAACTTAACTGTCCTAAATTGAAAGCCTAGCCCATCCCGATTGCTTTGACCGGGATGGGAACTGCAGTCTGCTAACAGGCAGCGGCGCGCACCAGCCAGGGCCAGGAGGCCTTGAGCGCGGCGTAGGTGGGAAAACCATAGGTTGCGGCGGCACCGGCGGCATTGGCTGCGTAGTGAGCTTTAATCGCACAGGTCACTGCATGAAAGGCCGCGACGCCAATCAGCGCGAGCAGTGCGGCGGCACCGAGTACAATCAGGGCAATTATTAGCGGCGGCAGCGCGGCGAACAGGATAACAGCAGCGATCACTACCAGCGCAACAGCGACCCGATAGACAACTTGAAACAGGACGGGAATTTTTGCGGAAATATCGAATTGGGACTCTTCGTTTGACATAGCACTTCTCCTTTTAAAAAAATTGAGTCAATGGACTTAATTTATTTTTGCTCTCACCACTGACCTGCAACATCCAAAATGGAATTTGTGGCAGCGGTGATTCCTTGAACAGTTCAAACGAGTCTAGCTGAGTAGCCTGGAGATTTCCAAAGCATCCGACGAACGTTAGGAGGGACTGTGATCAGCCCAGAGGTTTTACATAGAGAACCAGATTGTGGCCAACCAGCTGATAGCCATTTTTGGCGGCTATGTGCTCTTGCAGCTTTTCAATTTCAGCATCGTGAAACTCAATAACTTTGCCGGTATCAGTGCACACCATATGGTCGTGGTGCTCACCGCGGTCAATCTCATAAACTGCCGGCCCATTGTCAAAATTATGCCGTTCGATAAGACCCGCTGCTTCGAATTGGGTGAGCACACGGTAGACCGTGGCAATGCCCACATCTTCACCGGCATCACGCAATGCCTGGTAGATATCTTCGGCGGTCATATGACGATTAAGGCAGTTTTCGAGTATTTGTAAAATTTTAATTCTCGGTACGGTGACCTTGAGACCGACTTTTTTTAATTCTTGATCTTCTAGAGTCATGGTTAGCCCTTCTCTATGTTAGTCGCTTTGGGTATTATCCCCATTCGCGCAACTAACTGGAACCCCACAGATGCGAATAGTTCTACTTTGTTTGATTAGTTTATCTCTTCTTTCCACCGGCTGTAGCTGGGTGCAATTCCCCGGCGTACACAAAGTCGATGTTCAGCAGGGAAATATCGTCGATCAGGAAATGATTGACAAGTTGCGCCTAGGGATGACCAAGTCTCAGGTTCGCTATGTCCTGGGTACACCGCTGGTGGTAGATACCTTTAACCAGTCGCGCTGGGATTACTTCTACAGTCGAGTGACATCTCAGGGAAAAGAGACTCAAAAGCAGGTGACAATTTTCTTTGATGCTGAAGACAAACTCGAACGCATCACTGGTGATTATCTGCCCAGCACTGCAACCCCTGAGGCACGATAAAAGCTTTTCTCAGCTAGGCATCCTGCTGTTTTTTTAGCTTGGCCTCTTCGGCTCGGCGACGACGAACTTCTTTGGGGTCAGCAATCAGGGGCCGGTAGATCTCAACTCGATCTCGGTTCTGCAGCTGGTAGACATTTGGCTCTGGCAGGCCCTTGGTGCCAAGAACTTGGGAGAAGATACCCATTTTGGCATTCACCAGATCGATTTCAGGAAAGCTCTGCACAATACCCGACTGCTCTACGGCTTGATAGGCAGTGGTGCCTCGCGCTACATCCAGTTTGATCAGCTTCTGTTTTTCAGGCAATCCATAAACCACTTCTACAGTGATGGCTGTCTTATTGCCGGCTGTTTCATTGCCAGTTGTTTCATTGAGAGTCATTTGCGTTTCCATAAATCTGGTCGGCTCGACGACAGAGTGAGTCGACAAGCTCATTGGCCATAGTAGAGAATAGTTTCGATGCAGCCAAGCCGACTGCCATATTGTTAAATTCAAATTCCAAATCTAGGCTTACCTTGCAAGCCTGGGGGGTCAGTGACTTAAATGTCCACACCCCTTTTAAACGTTTAAACGGCCCATCCTCAAGGTTCATCTCAATCATCGAGGGTGCCTGCAACCTGTTTCTGGTCATAAAACTGGTCTTTACGCCGCCCTTTTTTAAATCCAGCCGCGCAACCATTTGCTGGTCGGTATGCTCAAATACTTCCGCCGTCTGGCAGCCCTCCATAAACAGTGGGTAGCTTGCCACATCATTGACCAGATCGTACATGGATTGATCTGAGTGCATCACCAGAGCAGAGCGCTGAACAGTATTCACAGAAGCCTCAGGAGAAGAACTTATCGTAGATGCCCATCACGAACACCGCAGAGATGGCGACAGGCGCTATATAGCGAAGAGTGAAACGCCACAGCTGCATCACCAGTGGCGGTGTGCCCTGCATCTCGTCGTCGACAAATTGCTCTTTCATCACGTAGCCGACAAAGATGGCAATGAGCAGCCCTGAGAGGGGCAGCATGACATTAGAGGTTAAGAAGTCGAGGAAATCAAAGAAGGTAAAGCCGGCAACTGTCACCCCTGACCAGATATTAAACGAGAAGACACTACCCAGACCCAATAGCCATGTACCACCGGCAATCAGCAGATTAGCCTGAACACGGGTCATATTTTTAGCTTCGATCAGCCAGGCAACAGCGGGCTCGAGCAGAGAGATCGCCGAACTCCATGCGGCAATGGTCACCAGCACAAAGAACATTGAACCGATCAATAGGCCGCCGGGCATACTGCCAAAAGCCACCGGCAGGCTGATAAACATCAGTCCCGGGCCAGCGCCAGGCTCCAGACCAGGGGTGGCAAAAACAATCGGGAAAATCACCAGACCTGAAATAATCGCCACCATGCTGTCGAAAAACGCCACCGTCAAAATGGTCTTACCTATATTGGCGCTCTGGGGCATATAGGCACCGTAGGCCATAATCGCACCCATGCCTATGCTCAGGGTAAAGAATGCCTGACCCATAGCCTCGAGCAAGCCGCGCCCGGTCAGGGCATCGAGATTAAAGCTAAACAGAAAATCCCAGCCAGCCTGGAAGTTGCCGCGGAAAATACTGAAGCCGAGCAGCACAAATAACATCACAAAGAGCAGCGGCATTAATATTTCAACGGCGATACCCAGGCCTTTTTTAACCCCGCCAACCACCACGCCAACACAGAGAATCATAAAGAATGTCTGCCACCCGATCAGTCGAATCGGGTCAGCCAACAGATTGCCAAACACCGCAGAGGCGGCATCGCCGTTGGCGCCGCGCAACTCACCAGAGGCCATGGCAAAAATATAGTCCAGCGCCCAACCGGCAATCACTGCATAGAAAGAGATAATTAACATGCCGGCGAGAACCCCCAGCCAGCCAAGGTTGCGCCAGGCGGAATTGGCGCCGCTCTCGGCTACCAGTTCGCGCACCGAGTTAATCGGGCTCTGGCGTCCACGGCGACCAATAGCCACCTCGGCCATCA
>JABBBF010000198.1 GCA_018607545.1 SAR92 clade bacterium
TTTTTATGCAATCTTCAGCACTCCTTTTTTATTCCCTGCCTGTCAATTTATGACTTTTTTTGTCACCTCTTTATTTTTTAATTTCTCGACAACAACATTATTTTGACTAGTCTTAAATTAAAACCATTCGCAAATTAATAATCACAATAAATCAACCAGCAAATTGATTTGCGGCTTGCTGCGAACGAGCCACTAAAAAGCCGCGAACAAAATATCCCTTCTATATATTTGCGAAATCTTTTGCGAGAACATAAAGAGTCTATAACCAGCTACAGGGTGCCGACTGTTTTTAAAAAAAGTGCTCTCTGGTTCACATATTTTTTTTTGTTCTGTGGGCTTTGGCACAGCATAAAACTGAAGGGCTTATTAGACTCGCCTGTACTAACAATACAGAGTGGTTTCACGCCTATGAACATGCCACAGATTGCTTTACATGGCTTACCAAAACGTCTGGTCGACGATCAACTTATTGCAGCGACGGTAATTGAAGAGGCGACGGTTTCTGCCAAGACCAGTAAAATTTCCCTGGTGCAGTACCTCTGCGACAAACATCTGCTCTCCTCTGAGCAGATCGGTCAATCCGCAGCTAAAGAGTTTGGCATTCCCCTCTATGCTCTGGATAAACACAATCCGGATAGCTTCCCCAAAGATCTGGTGGACAGAAAATTGTTGAAAAAACACCAGACTGTTCCACTGCTGCAACGGGGTAATCGACTGTTTATGGCGATTGCCGACCCCGCCAACCAGCGGGCAATCAGTGAGATTCAGTTTCAAACTGGTCTGGCCGTGGAACCGGTTCTTGCACTCTATTCAGCCATTAACGAGACACTGGAAAAGTGGCTTGAAAGCGCCAATGATGGGGATATTGGCGAGGCGCTGGGCACCATCGATGATGTTCATCTCGATGATCTGGATATGGAAACTCTAGATGATGAAGATCAAGCTGACAGTGGTACACACAGTGCCGAGGACGATGCGCCGATTGTGCGCTTCGTTAACAAAATGCTGCTCGATGCGATTCGCCTCGGGGCATCAGATATCCACTTTGAACCCTACGAAAAATCCTATCGTGTGCGCTTTCGTATCGACGGCATTCTGCAGGAAATGTCAAAACCACCGACCAATCTGGCACCGCGTCTGGCCGCTCGATTAAAGGTGATGTCACGTATGGATATTTCCGAGCGTCGCGTCCCCCAGGATGGTCGGGTTAAGCTTAAGCTTTCAAAAAATAAGGCGATTGATTTCCGGGTCAACACATTGCCCCTGCAGTTTGGCGAGAAGATTGTGCTGCGTATTCTCGATCCCAGCAGTGCCAAGATGGGCATTGATGCCCTGGGTTACGAAGAGGATCAAAAAGAGGCTTATATGGCGGCACTGGCGCGTCCACAGGGGATGATTCTGGTGACCGGCCCAACCGGTAGCGGTAAAACCGTCTCCCTTTATACGGGCTTAAATATTCTCAATACCCCGGAGCGCAATATTTCGACCGCGGAAGATCCGATTGAAATCAATATGGAGGGCATTAACCAGACGCAGATTAATATGCGTGTTGGTCTCTCCTTTGCCGAGGCGCTGCGTTCATTTTTGCGTCAGGATCCGGATGTGGTGATGGTCGGTGAGATACGTGATCTGGAAACCGCTGAGATATCCATTAAAGCGGCCCAGACCGGCCATCTGGTGCTGTCTACACTGCACACCAACAGTGCACCGGAAACCCTGACCCGTCTGCTAAATATGGGTGTGCCATCATTTAATGTGGCGACCTCGGTGAATCTTATTATTGCCCAGCGTCTGGGTCGCAAGCTCTGCCCCCAGTGTCGCGAGCCGTTTGAGGATATTCCCGACAAGGTTCTCAGCGAAGAGGGTTTCGACCATATAGGTATTCCCCGGGAAGAGATCACTGTTTACAAGCCCGTCGGCTGCGCCGCATGCACCAATGGTTACAAGGGGCGAGTGGGTGTTTACGAGACGCTTAAGATCACCCCGGCAATATCGCGCATCATTATGGAGGGCGGCAGCTCTCTGGATATTCTCGACGCAGCGGTGAAGGAGGGATTTAGGCCGTTGCGTGCATCGGCTTTACGTAAGGCCGCTCTTGGTCTAATTAGTATTGAAGAAGCTAATCGAATCACCAAAGACTAACCACCTAAAAGTAATAGCACGGATCAAAGGAAGGAAGATTTCATGGCGACGATTGCCGATACCCATTTATTTATTTACAAGGGCAAAAACCGAAAAGGTGAGAAAGTTGAGGGCGAGCTGCGTGCCAACAGCCTTTCACTGGCCAAGGGTCAGCTTCGCAAGCAGGGTATTATTTCAACATCGGTCAAAAAGAAACCGAAACCGCTGTTTAGTCGCAGAAAGAAAATTACTCCTGCGGATATCGCCCTGTTTACAAGGCAGCTGGCAACGATGATGAAAGCCGGTGTTCCCCTGGTGCAGTCCTTTGATATTGTTGCCGACGGTGTCGACAATGAATCCATGAAGGAGCTGATTTTCCAGATCCGCGACGATGTTGCCGCTGGCGGTGGCTTTGCCAATGCACTGCGCAAGAGTCCACGGAACTTTGACGACCTGTTTTGCAGTCTGGTGGATTCCGGCGAAACTGCTGGTGCGCTGGAGACCATGCTCGATCGGGTGGCAACCTACAAAGAGAAGACTGAGCAACTTAAGGCAAAAATCAAAAAGGCGATGACTTACCCTATTGCGGTGATGGTGGTGGCAATTGTTGTAACCGCCATTCTGTTAATTAAAGTGGTGCCGGTTTTTGCCGAGACTTTTAGTAGTTTTGGCGCCGACCTGCCAGCCTTTACACTTTTTGTGTTGGGTTTGTCCGAGGCGCTGCAGGGTTCATGGATGGTTATTCTGGCTCTTATCGCTGCGGCTATTTACGCCTTTAAAGAGGCACGCTTTAGGTCGCAGAAGTTTGCCTATGGGGTGGATAAATATATCCTCAAGGTGCCGATTGTTGGGGCTATTGTCTACGATGCAGTGGTGGCGCGCTTTGCTCGCACCCTTGCGACTACCTTTGCGGCTGGTGTTCCGATTGTCGATGCCCTTGAGTCGGTAGCCGGCGCCGCCGGAAATGCGCTCTACCATGATGCGATACTGCAGGTTCGCGATGATGTGACTACAGGTATTCAACTGCAGCAGGCGATTAAGTCGAGTGGAATGTTCCCTATCTTGCTGCAGCAGATGGCGGCTATTGGTGAGGAGTCTGGGGCATTGGATGAGATGCTGGAAAAGGCGGCAACTCATTATGAGGAACTGGTGGATAATTCCGTGGATAACCTGACAAGCCTTTTGGAACCGATGATTATGGCGGTGCTGGGTGTGCTGGTTGGCGGTCTGTTGATTGCGATGTATCTGCCGATATTCCAGTTGGGTAATGTGGTTTAAGGCAACTGTTTTTTACGTTTCAACCGATATCCTTTCATTTTGACCGCTGTTCTTGTCACTTCGACCAAAGGGAAAAATCTTCAAGAGGTCCCTCGTCGCTGCGCGCTGTCTGGATGACACACTCTTGTCATTCTGAACGTAAGTGAAGAATCTCTTGATGCCCGCTGAGATCCTTCGGCTTCGCTCAGGATGACATGTAGGGGTTATCAGAATGACATATAGGAGTTATCAGCATGGCATATAGGGGTTATCAGGATGACATTACCTGTTATTCAACACATAATTGGGTGTATTGAACCAGTTAGTCTAAATTAAGGTGAGTAAATCGTTTTCAACCCTATAACCGGTGCCGGTCAAACCAGTGCCCAAACTACTAATGACTTATCTGTGAATCACTTATGCTTTTAGATACCGGCTTATCACCCTACGCTCTGGCACTGGCCGCCCTGCCCTTTGGTCTGATTATCGGCAGCTTTCTCAATGTGGTTATTCTGCGCTTTCCGGAACAGCTTAAAAATAACTGGCGTCGGGAGTCGGAAGATTTTTTAGGCCTGCCATCGGAGCCCTCAGAAAATATCTCTCTGGCGATGCCCGCTTCACGCTGCCCCTCCTGCGGCGCGCCGATTAAACCATGGCACAATATTCCCGTTATTAGTTATGTGTTTTTACGCGGTAAGTGCACATCCTGCTCTACAGCGATCTCAATCCAATATCCACTGGTCGAACTGCTCTGCGGGCTGGCGACGGCGTTTATTGTCTATCAATTTGGCCTGTCACTGTTCACCGCCTACTGCCTGCTGTTTACCTGGATTCTGATTGCACTGACCGGCATCGATTACCACGATCAGTTACTGCCGGATCAGATTACCCTGCCGCTGCTATGGCTGGGGCTGTTTGCCAACTTAAGCGGCACCTTTGTGCCAATCAATGAAGCGGTTATCGGCGCTCTCGCCGGTTATCTATCGCTCTGGTCTGTGTTCTGGATATTTAAAATGATCACTGGCAAAGAGGGTATGGGCTACGGCGACTTTAAGCTACTGGCAGCACTCGGCGCCTGGATGGGCTGGCAGATGCTGCCGCTGATTATTGTTCTCTCAACCTTTGTCGGCGCGATGGTGGGTATAGTTGGCGTGCTTAGTAAATCCAAGGACCGTAAGGTGCCCATCGCCTTTGGGCCGTTTCTCGCTATGGCCGGTTGGATTGCCCTGATCTGGGGTGATAAGATTCTCGAGGCTTATTTAAGCCTGATTATTTAAGCCTGTGTGCTTTTTAGACAATCATTTTTTATTGAGAATTTTAAGCGAGTCAGATTGAAAGTTTCAGATACTCCTATTGTTGGTTTAACCGGTGGCATCGGCAGTGGCAAAAGCACTGTTGCCGAGGCTTTTCGCCAGCTTGGAATTGATACGGTAGATGCGGACTTCGCATCCCGCGCGGTTGTCGAGCGCGGTATGCCCGCCCTGGAATCTATTCGCGAGCACTTTGGTGCAGATATTCTTCAGGGGGACGGCAGTCTCGATCGCGCCGCTCTGCGCAGTATTGTGTTTTCCGACCCACAGCAAAAGGGCTGGCTGGAATCGCTTCTGCACCCGCTGATTCGCGACTGGATTATCCAGCAGCTACAAGAGAGTTCGGGCCCTTATGTGATTCTCGAGTCACCCCTGCTATTTGAAACCGATCAGTATCAACTCGCGGATATCATTCTGCTGGTGGATCTGCCAGAGGAGCTGCAAATAGAGCGTGCCTGCGCCCGGGATAACAATCTTGCCGATCAAATTAAGCGTATAATCGACACCCAGATGCCGCGGCAGGAAAAATTATCCAGGGCTGATTTAGTCTTTGATAATTCCCAATCACTGGAGACGGTGGCGAGCAGAGTAGCGGATCTACACCATCAGTTTTTAAGTTTGGCTGAGTCCAAAAAAGAAGGAAGTTAACTATGAGCAGCGGCACGACTACAATTGACTGTCCAACCTGTAAAACCAAAGTACAGTGGACTGATAAATTCCCTTTTCGACCCTTTTGTAGTGACCGCTGCAAACAGATAGATTTTGGTGGCTGGGCTCAGGAGAGTTTTGCGATTACGGGCTCTGCGATTGTCGACCCGGAGCTGATGGATCCGGAACAGCTGAGCGCTGAGTTATTACAGGCCGGTCTTATTGATCCAAAGCTGTTAGAAAAATAACGTTTAATCTAACCATTAATTCCACAGTTAGACAGTTGCTCTAAAATTGGCTGATTGGCCGCCGGAAAATCAAATAATCGCTCGGGCTCTGCAGTTAGCAACTCTTGCAAACCAACCCAGCGACATTCCTGCCCTTCCTTGCCGCGAGCAGTGCCAGTAAAACGATTCACCTGCCAGATATCCAGAAACACCTGCTTATCCGGATAATCATGCTCGACCTGCATATAGGGTTCTGCGATTTCAATACGAATATCCAGCTCTTCGAAAAGTTCTCGAGACAGTGCAGACTGTGGCGTTTCGCCAGCTTCAACTTTGCCGCCGGGGAACTCCCAGAAGCCACCCTGATGTTGGTGGTCAGCGCGGCGCGAGATAAAAATTTGCTGCCGATCCTGATTGACAATAACCGCGGCGACAACATGAATTCGCTTCATTTAAAGACCTTTATGCACAACAGCTAGGTGCGATATTCGGCGTTAATACGCACATATTCATAGGTCAGGTCGGTGGTCCAGACGGTCTCCACAGCAGTGCCACGATTGAGCGAGACATGAATTGTAATATCTTCCGCTGCCATCGCCTGTTCGCCGGCCTGTTCGGTGTAGCTGGCGGCACGGCCACCCTGTTCGACAATCAAAACGCCGTTAAGACTGATTGAGACCTTACTGACATCGAGATTATCGACACCGGCGCGACCTACGGCGGCTAAAATTCTTCCCCAGTTGGCATCCGAAGCTGCCAGTGCCGTTTTAACCAGTGGCGACTCGGCAATACAGTAGGCGACTTTTACCGCTTCCGCTGAATCTACCGCGCTATCCACCAGGACGCTGACAAATTTACTGGCGCCTTCACCGTCGCGAATAATTGATTGAGCCAGTTCAATAAAGACTTTCTCGAGATGGGCGACAAACTGATCGAAGCAGCTCTCATCAATAACAATGCCGCTGGCACCAGTGGCGGCCAGAACTACGGCATCATTGGTCGATGTATCGCTGTCGACAGTGATGCGGTTAAATGATTTATTGGTCACCAGATGCAGTGCGCGATATAACAACTCCGGGTCGATCTGCGCATCAGTGGCGACAAAGCCGAGCATGGTTGCCATATTCGGCTTGATCATGCCGGAGCCTTTGGTAATACCGGTAATGGTCAGCAAATCTGAACTATCATCCAAACTATCATCCAAACTAAACTGCAGGCTGGCTCCTTTGGGACGAGTATCAGTGGTTAAAATACCCTCTGCGGCATCTGCCCAGCCATTTTCATCCAGGGCTTTAACAGCCTGGGGGATGCCCGCCAACAGCTTATCCATTGGCAGTGGCTCACCAATAACACCGGTCGAAAACGGCAGTACTTTGGTTGATGCAAGTGACTGCAATTCAGCTAAAACCTCACAGCTCTGCTGAGCATCGGCAAGACCAGTCTCACCGGTTCCAGCATTGGCATTGCCGGTATTAATCAACAGGTAGCGAGGCGCTGTAGACTCAAGGTGCTGTTTGGCTACCGTGACTGGTGCCGCACAGAACGCATTCTGGGTAAAAACCGCGGCAACGGAGGCCGATTCACTGAGTTCCATCACCACAAGATCTTTGCGCCCCGGTGTTTTTATACCAGCGCAGGCAGTACCCAACTTAAATCCCGGGACTGGATGCATCTGTGGAAATTTTCCGCTGCCTGTGGCCATACTTATTCCTTTGTTCTAATTAAATCTTACCGTGACACTGTTTAAATTTCTTGTCTGAACCACAGGGACAGGGGTCGTTGCGGCCTACCTTGGGGCCCTGACGCTGCAATGGCTTTTGGGTCTGCTGCTTATTACCGGCAGCTGCTTCACCTGAGCCATCCTGGGTAAGACTTTCAGTCGCAGCATGCTGATATTCACGGCCTTCCTGCTCGCGGCGACGCTGCTCTTCGAGCTTCTGCATATCCTCTTCGCTGGCCACCTGAATATGACTTAGGAAGCGCACGGTTTCAACTTTAATATTGTTGAGTAAATCTTCAAACATCTCGAAAGATTCGCGCTTGTATTCCTGCTTGGGGTTTTTCTGTGCGTAGGCGCGCAGTCCAATACCCTGACGCAGCTGATCCATATTGGCCAGGTGATCTTTCCACAGATTGTCGAGTACTTGAAGCATGATCTGGCGCTCTACTTCGCGCATCTGCTGGC
Organism: SAR92 clade bacterium; assembly: GCA_018607545.1. The sequence goes on from JABBBF010000198.1 coordinate 7,749, forward strand.
CGACATGGGCATAGCGGGTTTCATAGTCAGTTTGTACCAACTCAACGATGCGCTGACGCAATGCCTCTTCATCGAGACGACTGTCTTCCTCAAGCCAGTCACCGATCGGTAACTGAACGGCAAAATCTGTCGCCAGGGTTTTTTCCAGACCTTCGATATCCCACTGCTCTTCAAGACTCATTGGCGGAATATGGCTATCTATGGCCTGATTGACCACGTCCTCGCGAACGCTGGTAATAATATTGGAGATATCTTCATCTTCGAGCAGGTAGTTGCGCTGCTCATAGACCACCTGACGT
>JABBBF010000057.1 GCA_018607545.1 SAR92 clade bacterium
ACAGGGCGATAATATTTGGCGTCTCTACAACCTTGCCAAAGATCCCGGCGAGACAATCGATTTAAGCGAACAGGAAGCGCAAAAATTTGCTGAGTTAATGCTTGATTACAAGGCGTATGAAAAAGAGTTTAACGTACTGTCGATGCCAAAAAGCTTCGATCATATGAAGCAGATTTACGCCAATACAGTGCGCAAAATGGTCACCGCCAATTGGGCGACCCTTTTACTGGCAGGCTTTATCCTAATCGGCTTGATAGCAGCATTTATTTATATTCTCTATCGAAAAAAGAGCATCTAAAGAGAGTCCTATGAGTGAATCAATTATTTTATATGGCACACCCCATTCCCTATACACGGCCAAAGCCCGGGCTTACCTGCGCAAGCACAGTATCCCCTTCAATGAACGTATGCCCGGAGATCCGCGCTTTGGCGCTGAGATACTCCCAGTGATTCAGCGCCTTATGATTCCTGTTATCGAGCTTAACGATGGCCGTGTCATTCAAGACAGCATGGCGATTATCAATCACTTCGAGCACAGCGGTCAGGGCAAATTCTCCGTCTATCCGCAAAATCCCATTATATTAATCAGTGCATTAATACTGGATCTATTTGGCAGCGAGGGCCTGTTGAGAGCAGCCATGCACTACCGCTGGAGTTACTTCGAGGAAAATAAGACGTTGCTGCGCGCCGAGTTTGGAGACTGCGTAGCACCAGGTGCAAGCGAGGAAATAACTCAGGCAGTTGCAGAGCAGGCTATGGCTCCTATGCAGAGCTATCTTCCACCACTGGGTATTAATAACGACAGCATTGCAGCTATCGAAGCCCATTACCTGGAGCTATTAGAGCTGCTTCAGAAGCATCTCTGGGATCATCCCTATATGCTCGGCGGTCTGCCTTCAGTGGCAGACTATGGCCTTTACGGCCCTCTCTACGCTCACCTGTCACGGGATACCTACCCTAGCCAGCTAATGAAGCAAAAGGCGCCGCGACTGTATCGCTGGACCGAACGCATGAGCGCCGCAAATGCCGATATGCCCGAGTACGGAGACTACAGCCAGAAGTACTTCGAGGATAAACAAATACCCCAAACCCTCCGCGATTTGCTGGCCTTTGTGGCACGGGACTATCTTCCCGAACTGGAGGAAACGGTCAGGGCGACCAACGCCTGGTTAACAGAGCATCCAGAGATTGAAAGCGGAGGTGCTGTGTGTAAAAAACCTCATCAACAAACTCTCGGGAAAATACAATTCGAGTTTCGCGGCATTCAATGCAATGGGGTCAACAAACCCTACCGACTTACACTGGTGCAGCGTATTACTGACGCATACGACGCCCTAGATGGGGAAAGTCGCAAAGTCTGCAGGGAATTTTTCGCCCCTCTCGGCCTCGAAAATCTTCTGACATTAAAAGCCCATCGACGTATAGAGAGAGTCAATTACCTCGAAGTCTGGGGAACTGCCGATCAATCAGCAGAGGAAAAATTATGATTGAACTCTATACAGCACCGACCCCAAATGGCCATAAGGCCTCCTGCACTCTTGAAGCTATGGACCTGCCCTACAATGTTCATTTGGTCGATATCAGCAGTGGCGACCAGCATCTGCCCGAGTTTCGCGAGATAAACCCCAACGGTCGTATTCCCGCGATTGTTGACCGGGATAAGGATAATTTTGCTGTCTTTGAGTCCGGCGCAATTATGATCTACCTCGCCGAACTCACCGGCAAACTGCTACCCAGTGATCTCAAAGGACGCTCGAAAGTTCTCCAGTGGCTGATGTTCCAGATGGGCGGTGTCGGCCCAATGATGGGACAGGCCAATGTCTTCTATCGCTATCTGCCCGAAAAAATTCCCACGGCAATCAGTCGCTACCAAAATGAATGTCGGCGGCTTTTTGAGGTACTAGATAAACAGCTGGCCGACAGCGAATGGCTGGCCGATGAATTCTCTATCGCCGATATCGCCAACTGGTGCTGGGTGCGCACTTACAAGTGGTCCGGGGTTTCTCGCGATGGCCTGGAAAATCTCGATCGCTGGTTAGTTGCAATGAAAGAGATACCGGCGATGCAGAGAGGCGTTCAGGTACCGATGAGCATGGAGAGCCTGCTCGATAATGAAAAAGCCGCCGAAGAATTTATCAACAATGCGCGCAATTCAGTTCAAACATAAATATAAGTTCAACTTAATATTGAAAAATAAAAGAGCAATCCTATGTCGATAATGAATCTTAGCCTTAGAGACGGCGTCCATATTTTAACCCTGACCAATGCCGCCAATGGCAATGACAATACCTTTACCACCGAGGTAATGCATGAATATATGCAAGCCTTTGACAGAGTTGAAAGCTATCAGGGCAACAGCGCACTGATTATCACCTGCGAAGATGAAAAAACCTTTAGCACAGGGATTAATCTAGCCTGGCTGGGCGAGCAATCTGCTCAGGGACAAGGGGAATTTATGCAGGCCTTCCACATAATGCTATGCCGCTTTGCACTGCTCAATATTCCAACTGTCGCCTGTATTAATGGCAATGCCTATGCAGGCGGTGCGATCCTCGCAGCTGGCGCCGATTTCAGGCTGATGCGCGAAGATCGCGGGCGCTTCTGTTTCCCGGAGGTCAATATTCCGTTGCCATTCACTCCGGTTACCAGAAGCCTGGTAAACCTGCTGCCCAACAAACAGGCGCTGAAAAACATGCTACTTACCGGTATCGCCTACACAGGTATAGAGGCCGAGGCACTGGATATTGTCGACAGTATTCACCCGCAGGATAAATTGCAGGAATCCGCGTTTAAACTGGCGAAAATGCTGGCGACAAAAGATCGCGCTATCTACACGACCATTCGCAATGATATGCGCCCGGAAATACAGACATTGCTTAATGAACTGACAGGCAAGACATAATACTTTTAGTGGAGAAACACCTATGGCTACAAACCTATTTGATTTAAGCGGTAAGATCGCATTGGTCACTGGCGCAAGCCGCGGCATTGGTGAAGCTATCGCCAAATTATTGGCCGAACAAGGCGCCCATGTGATTGTCTCCAGCCGCAAAATTGATGGCTGCCAACTGGTTGCCGATAAAATCAACAATGCCGGCGGTAGCGCCGAAGCACTGGCCTGTCATGTGGGTAATATGGAACAGATAGAAAATACCTTTGCCTTTATTAAAGAGAAATTTGGCAAGCTGGATATTCTGGTGAATAACGCCGCCACCAATCCCTACTTCGGCCATATTCTCGACACTGATCTCGGCGCCTACTCAAAAACAGTCGATGTCAATATTCGTGGTTATTTCTTTATGTCCATTGAAGCGGGAAAGCTGATGCGCGCCAATGGCGGTGGTGCAATTGTAAACACGGCATCGGTCAATGCACTGCAGCCGGGAATGGCCCAGGGTATCTACTCAATAACCAAAGCAGCAGTGGTTAATATGACCAAGGCATTTGCCAAAGAATGTGGTGAATTTGGTATTCGCGTCAATGCACTGCTGCCCGGTATGACCAAAACCCAATTTGCCGGCGCGCTTTTTTCTGATAAGGAAATATATCAAAAGGCAGTACAAACCATCCCAATGAAACGCCATGCAGAACCAAATGAGATGGCTGGTACTGTTCTCTATCTGGTATCAGATGCCTCCAGCTATACCAATGGCGAATGCATTGTGGTCGACGGTGGCCTGACAATCTAAGTTCGAGAATAAAAAAGCACAAGTTTAAAAAACACTAGAGTAACAGGCCCAGTTTAGCTGCGTATATTTCCCCTGCAAATCAAAATACATCATCTATACTTTAAGAGATAGTGTATTTAGTTGGGGGACTAAGCCGTGGACCTGTCGATCACAATTAATAACAGAGTTATCAAATTTATATTCTTTACTACCCTACTGTCTTTACTTGTACTGGGCCTTTCTCCCCAGTCTGAAGCAAGAGTATGGTCGGAGAGAAAATTTGAGAAAACCATTCTCAGTATTGATAAAGACCTCAATCGAAAGCGCTGGAAATCGGTTATCAAGCGCAGCCAAAAAGCACTGCCTCAATGTTCCGCACTTTATACCGAGCGCGCACTTACCTGTATTTTTATTCTCAGGAATATCAATCAGAGCTACGAGAAAATGCATCTTTTTAATCCCGAAAGCCGCCAGATTGAAAAGGCCTACAGACTATCCTTTGAAGTGCTTGGCAAGACACACTCCACCACCAATAGTGCCAGAGATTACTATTACAAATACCTGATTTTCAATGAGCACTATGCCGAGGCAAAACCCCTGCTCAAGGAGTTTATTGAGATTGAGGAAAGCAGCTCCAATGATGGCTATCAATTAATGGAGCGTTACAAGCAACTCTATGCACTGGAGGGTTTAACAGAAAACTGGCCGGCAGAGGAAGCCGCACTGACCATGGTACTCAGGCTGGCGAGGGATGTATTGGGCGAAGACAGTGAGGACTTCAAAGCTGCAGTAGAGGCGCTAGCCTACAATTACTGCATACAGAAAAAATACTATAAGTACTTTGAACTGGTCAAGGATCAACAGCAGGAGATCTCTTGTTTTTCAGAGCCTAGCAGTTAATCAAGCAAAGCAGAAAATTTCACTTACCATTAAAAAACCCCCGCTATATATAGCGGGGGGTTTCTTTTAACGCCTGATCAACACCTAAAGAGCATTAAATCCGAAAGGATTTAAGCAGTCTCTAGCTGATAATAATCCATCAGAATCTTGGCCACTTCAGGACGTGAGAATTCAGGTGGTGGTGCAATGCCCTCACCCAGCATCTGACGAACTTTGGTGCCGGACAGCAGAATAAAATCTTCTTTAGTGTGCTCTTCGGCTTCGTTCATCATCACAACACGACCCAGCTTCTTGGAGAAAGCGGTGTGGTCAGCATTGAAGATTTCGATATCCAGGGCATCGGCAGGCACCTTGTCAGCAAAGATAGTCTGCGCATCGAAAGCGCCGTAGTAATCGCCAACACCAGCGTGATCACGACCAACTATCAGATGGGTACAACCCATGTTCTGGCGGAACACAGCGTGCAGCACAGCCTCACGTGGGCCAGCATAGAGCATATCGAAGCCATAGCCGGTGACCATCACGGAGTTTTCAGGGAAGTACAGCTCAACCATCTTGCGAATACAGTCATCGCGCACAGAGGCGGGAATATCGCCCTTCTTCAGCTTGCCCAGCAACATATGAACAACAACACCATCAGCTTCCAGGCGCTCCATAGCCATATGACAGAGTTCTTCGTGGGCGCGGTGCATAGGGTTGCGAGTCTGGAAAGCCACAACTTTGTTCCAACCACGCTCGGCGATCTCATTGCGAATCTCAACAGCAGTACGGAAAGTATCCGGGAAGTCTGCCTGGAAATAGCTCAGGTTCAACACCTGGATATCACCAGAAACCACATTGCGACCCAGGTTGGTAAACGTAGCAACGCCTGGGTGTTCGGGATCCACAGTACCAAAGATGTCTTGCGCCATAGACTGGATCTGCTCGTCGCTTACCGACTCAATTGCAGCCACATCCATAATTGCCATAACCGGGTTGCCCACCGTGTTGGGGTCGCGCAGAGCGATACGGGATGCACCGACAATAGTCGTTACATCTTCAACCAGGTTGAGAACAGGAACAGGCCAGAACAAACCTTCTACTGTATGCAGAGTTTCAGAAACACTCAGCGCATCAGCTAGGTTCATATAACCGGTGAGAGGATTAAAGTAACCTGCACCCAACATAACAGCATTGGCGGCAGCCGCTGAGTTGAGCAACAGTGAAGGCAGAGTCTCTGCTTCAGTCAAAAGTTGCTGGTGCAGTTGCGCGTCTTCCACTAGAAGTGGGTTTAAAACGTCAGAGCCATGAGGCTTAATCAAAGGGTTATCTCCATCAATAGGTCAGTAATTTTTTAATAGGTCAGTCTTTCCTTGCCGAATTAAAAGGCAAAAAGCAGACTTAACCGATAAAGCCGTTTTCTTCGAGGTAGCAGATAATAATTTCCACCTCTTCTTCGAGAGTCATCCTATCTGTGTGTAGATGGATCTCTGGGTTTGATGGCTCTTCGTAAGGATCATCAATGCCCGTAAAGTTTTTAATCTCACCAGCGCGAGCTTTCTTGTACAACCCCTTGGGGTCCCGCTCTTCAGCTGCCGCCAGCGAACAATCGACAAATACCTCAATAAAGGCAAAACCAGAATCATCGTGCAGGGCACGAACTTGATCGCGGTCAGCGCGGTATGGGCTGATAAAGCTGGACAGCGCCATTACCCCAGAATCAACAAATAACTTGGCGATTTCACCAATGCGGCGAATATTTTCCGTGCGATCTTCCGCTGAGAACCCAAGATTTTTGTTAATACCTAAGCGGACATTGTCGCAATCTAGCCGATAGCTGAGTTTACCGCGCTTGTATAAGGCCTTCTCCAGTGCAACTGCTACGGTGCTCTTACCACTCCCGGAAAAGCCCGTAAACCAAATTGTAGCTGCGCGCTGACCCAAAAGCTCACCGCGATCTTCAGTTGAAATATCACCGACGTGCCAGCGCACATTTGTTGCTTTTTGCTCTGTCATGGCTTTTTCCTCACTGAGAAAATTGTGCTTAAATATTAGATGCTTTCCTGTTACAAGTAAAATAGGATATTATGGTTTAGCTAATCGATTTTATCGATAACCAAGTGACTGCCTGAGCCGTTTATGAAATATAGCCTTAGACAATTAGAAATCTTTCTCGCCATCGCCCGCTACCAGAATATATCCCGGGCAGCAGAGAACCTGCATATGTCCCAATCGGCCGCTAGCGCCGCCCTGCAAAATCTCGAACAGGGCTACAATATCAGCCTATTTAAGCGTATCGGCAAAAAGCTCGAACTTAACGAAGTGGGCAAAACACTGCGCAGCAAAGCAGAGATTTTGGTTTCCCATGCCCATGAATTCGATGAAGCGCTTCAGGGTCACAATGAAATCGGTCATTTAACCGTAGGTGCCAGTTTTACCATAGGCAATCACCTCGCCGTTACCTATCTTGCAGGCTACCTTAGTGATCACCCGGAAGCCCAGGTAGATATCAATGTCGCCAACAGCCCTGATATCGTCGCCCAGGTGCTTAATTTTGAGGTGGATATCGGGATGATTGAAGGTGAAATCAAGCATCGGGAATTGACGTTAATTCCCTGGCGAGAGGACAGCCTTGTTGTTTTTTGCAGTCCAGATCACCCCCTGGCTAAAAAAACCAATCTTACCGACAATGATATAAAACAGGCTCGCTGGATACTCCGCGAACCAGAGTCTGGCGCACGACAAACCTTTAATCGCGCGCTGGCAGGACTGATGCCTGACCTGGATGTCTATCTGGAATTTAAGCACAACGAAGCAATTAAAAAAGCCGTAGAAGCTGGCCTGGGCATTGGCTGCCTCTCAGAAATAGTTCTGCAAAATAATTTTAAAACTGGTGATCTGGTACCTTTGAGACTCCCAAAACGGGATATGAAGCGAACCTTTTATTTTGCTTTACCCAAAAACCGCGGTAAGACAACAGCTATTAATTGGTGGATGGAAGAGTGTAATCGTGAAATAAACCCAGAGCCCAAGTAATGTCCCTTTTAGCTTGGTGGCCAGGGTGATTAATATTGAACTGCTTCAAGATTGGGCAACAGGTTCTGCCACTTAACAATATGGTTTGATTTCTCTGCGGGCAACTCCCCAGAGCCCCCCGCTGCTATCAATACATCGCGGGGATCAAATAAATAGATCGGCTCAAGATCTTTTCGCGCCGTTGAGGGCTTAATACGCCGCTCAATATTATCCAGTATCAATGGCTCTGAGGTTGGCGACGAAAAGTATGCCAACACTGTATGCGGGCGATTCAGGCCGTTTGATTTAACATAGCCAATTCGCATTTTGGCTAGATCAACGCCCATTTGATGGAGAGTAAACAGCTTAGCCACAGTGAAATCCTGACCGTCACCTGAGTGATTGACCAAAAACTCTAAAGGATCTGCTCGAGCATCAGTTTTATGCCAGCTATCCGTATCATTGACCCGGTGGGCAC
>JABBBF010000181.1 GCA_018607545.1 SAR92 clade bacterium
ACCATGGTCGCCAGCAGTGTTTTACGTTTTGTTATATTCATTCTCTTCCCCTTACTTAGGTTTTTAAAATCACCGGCAGTTGCGCCAGCTTGTGAAATCGCAATGACTCCACCCTCGGTAAGGTCACCAGAGAGACCGGTGTTGTTAAGCAGAATATTTAGCGCCTGTTGCACGCTGTAGGTTCCCAGAACTCTATTGGCGTTCTGGGCGATCACTTGATCATAGGGAAAAAGAAGAAACATATTGGCTTGGTTGGCCAGGCTCTCTAAGGCGGTTTGTACAGATTGCTGCGGAATATTGAACTCCATTTCCATCAACGGATCTGCAACTGCCTCGGGTTTGCCCGAGCTGGCTGTCTGCGCTGCGGCTGTGCCTGATATGGCTACCGCAAGCAAAACACCTATCACTGCCCTGCCGATCTTTTCCCATCCTTTTAATCTGCCCAACAACGGTGGTTTGCCCTGTTGTTGTGGCCTTACGGAAAAGATGACTTGCGAGTAAAAAAAATCCTCAGGGATAGGTATCAAAATCAGGTTCCCTCCTGTTAGCCACTCACTGGGCGACGATAAAAACCTGTGATAACACCTCAGGTTTACTGGGCAGCGGTAAGGTATACCTTTTTATTATTATGGCGCTGCACCTTAATACCAAAGCTGGTTTCCAGTGCCTGCAACATCTTGTCGGTCTCGCCTACTTTAAAGAAACCACCAATGCGCAGCTGGCTAATGCTGGGGTCCAGTATCAGTATCTCTAACTCGGTATAGCGGCTGATTTCTGCCACTACCTGCTCTAATGGATCACCCTCAAAACGCACTAGGCCCTGATGCCAGGCTAGCCTTTGCTGGATATCGGCACTGGCAATGGTTTCGACACTGTCGATAGCCGCACTGGTCTGGTCAAAGCGGGCATGTTGCCCGGCCTGCACCAGTGATAAGGGATTGTTGGCTTGCGGCTCTGAGCTGGCTAGGGGCGTTTGTTCAGCGGGCGCTGCACTGAGCTCAATCACGCCTTCGGTAACAGTAACCTCCACCATCTCGGTTTGCAGATACACCGAAAACGCCGTACCCACAGCTCGCACCAGGCCCTGCCCAGCGGTTACTTTAAAGGGCCGGCTTGGATCGGGCATTACCTCAAAATGGGCCTGGCCGCGTTGCAGTTGAATATTGCGGCCCTCGGGGCTGTAGTCGATGCTGATCTGGCTATTGGTGTTTAGCAGCACGGTGGAGCCATCGTTTAAGGTGACCAGGCGCTGCTCGCCAATATCGGTGCTGTAGCTGCCGGGATTTAGCATAAGGGGCAGTGCTAATAAAGCCACCAAGACACAGGCGCTGGCGCCCAGCAATGGGCCATATTGCCGTGGGTTTTTAAATGGGGCTAGCAGGCTGTCGAGGGTTCGACTCAGGGCGCCGCGCAGTATTTGCATGGGGCTATAGACCGGGGCCAGCTCGGTTAATATATCCAGCTCGCCCCAGAGGGTAGCTACTGCGTGCATTTCCTGGCGATGAGCGGGGCTCTGGCTCATCCAGTGGTGAAAGCGCTGCAGGTCCTCAGCACTGGGCTGGCCCTGCAACTTGGCTACCCAGGCACAGGCTTGGCGGTTAATGCTGCCCGCTTGCTGGAGATTGCTTTGATAATTGCTCATTGTATTTTCCGCCCTTGCATTTGCACTGCAATGGTTTGTTCGGTGCCTGTTTCAGGGGCTTGGCCCTGCAGGGCCTGCTGATCCTGTTCGGCCATGCGGCGCATATAGGCACAACAGATTTCCAGTCCTCTGGCCACATGCTTTTCCACGGCGCTGGCACCAATTCCCAGCTCGGCAGAGATCTCTTTATGAGACATGCCATAGACCTTGGCCATCAAAAATACCCGCCGACATTTGGGGGTCATCTCAAGGGCCGACTGGCAGAACATATCGAGTTTTTCCCCGGCCAGCACATGGTCTTCTACCGACGCTTCATCATTGATGATCTCCAAGCCCTGATAATCCTCAACATAGTGCATCACTTGACGGGACTTTTTGCTCAATTCTGTTAACGCTGCATTTTTTGCCACCCGAAACAAAAATGCCTTGGGCTGCTGAATCTGCTGTTTTTGCTCGGCGTTAAAGGCTTTGAGGTAGGTGTCTTGCACCACGTCTTCTATATCTTGGGGGCGGGTAAGAAAGCGCGAGATAAATCGCTTGAGAAAGGTTTCGTGTTTTACAAAGGCCTCGGTAATGGACCGCGAAGTATCCTTCGAGGTATGAGTCTTTTGCTCGTCCATAAAGCGTTCCGTGCTGCGCAATTGCAATTTATAGAATTATTGGTACTTCTCTCACAAGTGTAGACCAAAAATTAGAAGCGCTAGGGGCTTAACACTGTGATCTCAATTACATAACAGTGCCAGCTTCATCACATGACGCCGTCACCTCGATCATATAACCCTGTTATCTCCAACACATAAGCCTTTCATCCTCAGCGAAGCGAAGAATCTAATAACTCCCCTCTTCTAGAGTGAAAAAAGCCTGGGCCTGCAAGTGATTTCTACTCGGGTAGAGAGCCTGTGTTTCTACTCCACCCTAAACTGATAACAGTTGGTGGCCGCATAACGAATTGGCTCTAAAAACCAAGGCAGGCTTTTCCATTCATCAAAATGTTTTTCTATGACAGTCATTTAACAGTGCTGAAAAATAGTTATTCTCGCTGCACGTAAAAAAACAAAGCACAGCCAAACATAATTGCCATATCGGCCACATTAAAAACACCGGTTCTCAGTGGGCCCAAACCGACATTCATAAAATCAATCACTGCGCCATTATTTACCGCGCGGTCAAAAAAATTACTGCCGCCACCGGCCAACATCATCGACAAAGCCAATACCGCGGCTCGGTCGAGTGCGTGGTTAAATAATAGATAAGCCAAAAGCCCTGCGAGGATCAGTCCGACACCAATGGTAAATAGCATAAACCGGTACTGCTCAGGCAGCTGATTACCCAGACCGAGAAAAGCACCGACGTTTTCGGTATAACCAAGGCGCAGTGTATCGAAGGCATAGCTGTGCATGGAGTGGCTGGGCAGGTAGTTGGCGGCCAGCATTTTGGTGGCTTGATCGCAGCCTATGCAGATCACAGATACGCTAATAATCAGGGCTAGCCTGTGCCAGAAAGTCATAATTGTTTTGGCGGGTTAATACCCTCATCAATTTGCGACAAGGCTGCAGCACTGTTATGACAAACACACACCAATTTATTGCCATCAGGATCACGCACATAACAGGCATAAAAATTATCGTGGGCTTCCGGTCTAATCCCGGGTTTGCCCTCATCCCACGCACTTAGAGACAGTGCCGTTTTGTAGAAAGAATCAACCAGAGCTCTGCTGCATACATCAAAGGCGATATTGGTACCGTTACCACTGCTAGCCAGATTGCCATCGAAGGGTTTTACTATCCATAGATGGTTTTTCCCGGTGTCACTATCTTTCTTTTCGCCATAGCCTGCGAAAGTGTCACCCGAGTGGCTGCGCTGATAGCCGATAAGAGGCATCAAGGCGTCGTAGAACGCCATAGATTTTTCAAGGCTGTTGGTGCCTAAAGTGATATGACTGAACATAGATAAAAACCGCCCCTTAAAAATTTAAAAAAGATAACGCCAAAGTAGCCAACTGGCCGATATCAGCATCACCAAAAAAGTACCGTTGGCACCCAATCCCCTTGCGATTGAACGTTCATCAATGGAGAGGCCTAGGGCATGAGTTAAACGTGATAACAGAAGTCCAGCCCCCAAACACCCAACCAGTATTGATGGCGCGTTCGCTAGTTCAATCAAGGCAATTAAAAACAATGCTACCGGAACATATTCAACAAAATTGCCCTGCGCCCGAACTGCTCGGGTTAGGGTTTTGTCACCACCGTCTGATAGCCAGATCTTTTTCTGATAGCGAATCACGCCTACCCTCATGCTGAGAACAATCAGTAATAGCGAAAGCAGCGCAGCAACTATGGAAGTAATCGGCAGTTCAATCATATTGATCTCCCATAAACCCCCAAAATATCCTCAACCACCGCATACCCCGTTTCAACTCTGCCGGCTCCCGGCCCCACCAAGGTCACATCACCCAACAGGGCCGTGGAGTAAGTAATCGCATTGGTCGCCCCACTAATTGACGCCAAGGGGTGACCATCACTAATCATCTGCGGCTGCACGCTGGCGCGATACTCTGCACCCGCAGGCTCCACCGCACCGATTAATTTCCAGTGGCAGTTTTGCGCCTTGGCATCGGCAATATCCGCGGGGGTAATCTGGCTGATGCCGGTGCAATCAATATCACTTAATTTCAGCGACAGGCCCATCATCAGATTGCCCAATATCACCACTTTGGCTGCGGCATCATGACCTTCCACATCGCCGGTGGGGTCGGCTTCGGCGTAGCCTAGCTCCTGGGCCTGTTTGAGGGCGGCGCTATAGTCCTGCCCTTTTTCCATTTCGCCGAGAATATAGTTGGTGGTGCCGTTTAAGATGCCCTGGATTTTTTCAATGCCCGCGGCGGCCAGCATGGTTTGCCCCAAGCCCAGGGCCGGGGTGCCGCTCATCACGGTGCCTTCAATGCCAATTTTGACGCCCTGTTCTTTGGCCAGATTTTGCAGCTCGGTATATTGCAGGGCCACGGGGCCTTTGTTGGTCATGGAGATGTGCATGCCTTGTTGCAGGGCTTGCTTAACATGGCTGAGGGCGGGCTCGCCGGTTTGTAAATCGGTGTAGGCCAATTCCACCAGCATGGTGGCGCCGCTTTGGGCGATGGTTTGCTCGGCGTTCCAGTCGCGCTCGGGGGCTTCGATATTGTTGAGGTGGCCGTCTTGTTCGATGGCGGCAAGTAAGGCGGCGGGGTCTAAACCGTCGGGGTTGGCGACGCTGCCTTTAAGTTGGTCGCAGACTGCAACGATTTGGATATCGACGCCAAAACGTTGTTTTAGAAACTGATGTTTTTGTACCAATATGCCAGCCAGGCCCTGGCCTACGTTGCCAAAGCCAATAATGGCCAGTTTGCAGATGTTCATTTACTTCGCTCCTGTTGTGGGCTGTTGTAAGTTAAAACAATAGGTCTTCGCCTCTGTCATCTCATGCACCGCATGCACTACCCCTTCTCGCCCGAGGCCGGAGCCTTTTACGCCACCAAAGGGCATGGCATCAATGCGGTAGTCGCTGCTGTCATTAATTATCACTCCTCCGCAATCGAGTGCATCGGCAATGACAAAGGCGCTATCTAGATCGCGGGTAAACAGGCCAGCCTGCAAGCCATAGTCGACGCTATTGGCTTTGTTGATGACTTCCTGCTGGGTGGAAAAAGGGTAGAGTAAGGTGACGGGGCCAAAGATTTCTTCATGGGCGATGGCGCATTGCTCAGGCACATCGGCCAGTACGGTGGCGGTATAAAAATTGCCTTGGCGCTGGCCACCGCATAACAGGTTTGCGCCTGCGTCTACTGCGCCCTGGACCATTGACTCGACTTTTTGTGCAGCGCGGCTATTGATTAATGGGCCCATATCGGTGGTTTCATCGAGCTTGTCACCCATTTTCAGGGTCTGGGTTTTGGCGACAAAGCGCCGGCTAAATTCCTGGTAGCAGTCCTGATGGATAAAGATACGCTGCACATGCAGGCAGTTTTGTCCGGCTGCCCAAAAGGCGCCGCTAACGGTGGACTCCAGGGCCAGTTCGAGATCGGCATCGGGCAATATAATCGCCGGGCAGTTGCTGCCCAGTTCCATGGCCATTTTTTTCATGCCGGCCTGCTGTTGAATATGCTCGCCCACGGGACGCCCGCCGGTAAAAGACACCATGCGCACTCTGGGATCGCTGACCAATGTATCACCCACCTGCGCTCCGCGGCCGGTAACTAGCTGCAACATACCCGGGGGCAGATCGGTATTGGCAAATAGTTGCACCAGCTTTTGTGCAACCAGCGGGGTTTCGGAATGGGGCTTTAAGATCACGCAGTTGCCTGCGGCCAGGGCTGGGCCTATTTTATGGGCGACTAAATTGAGCGGGTCATTAAAGGGGGTAATGGCAACAATAAGGCCTAGGGGCACACGACGAAAATAACCAAAGCGGTTGGCGGAGCCGGGGGCCTGATCAAAGGGTATGGTTTCACCATTTAGCCGCCGCGCTTCTTCGGAACTAATGCGCAATGTATCAATGCAGCGCCCCACTTCCTTGCGCGCTTCGCGAATGGTTTTAATTCCTTCGCTGGCGATTAGCCGGGCAAAGTCTTCATGCTGCTGTTGCAGCTGCTCGGCTACCTGATTTAAGGCGGCCATTCTGCTGTGTGCGGGTAATCGTCTGGCACTGTCCAGGGAATCTGCTGCGCGGTCGAGTACTTGGAGTACATCAGCGGGTTGCATATTGGGGACTTCGCCAACCAGGGCATTATCCTGGGGGTTGAGGACGGGGATGGTTTTGGGGTTATTGTCAGTGCGGGATTTGTTGTCTGTATCAGCACTGCTGGCAATGGTTGGGCTAGTCATTAGCAATGGCTCTCCTTGTTAGTTTTACGCTGGGTGGTGGCAAAAATGCGAGCTGCTCGCAAATAGGCGATGGGTTAATAAAATAAGACATCGTTGAGACGAAAAACCCCACCTGAGCAAACAGGTGGGGTGGTAACTATTGGCCTTGACCGGGACTACAGGCACTAGGGCCATTTCGCCTACTTCACCTGGTAATGATCGTGCAAGAAACTCTCATCAAAACTCGCCCCATGGCCTGGCTCATCGGTGATATGAATCAAGCCACCAATTTGCTGGTCATACTGCATACCACCAATCACCGGGTCAGCCTTAAAGTCGAGGGCGGAGTCCAAATCGAGAAAGACAATATTGGGTTTGGCGAGTACCAGATGGGCAGCGGCGCCCAGCCCCAACCGCGATTCTCCAAAGCAGCCAATCATGCATTTGGCGCCTGCGGCTTCGGCGACGGCATTAATCCGCAAAGCGGTGTGAATACCACCGGACTTGGCCAGTTTTATATTGAGGTAGTCAGCGGCACCGGCTCGGATAAGTTTCAGGGCATCTTTGTCATCAAACACCGATTCGTCGGCACAGATTGGCAGGTCAACTTTATCGCGCAATCGCGCCAAACCATCGATATCCCACACGGGAAGGGGCTGTTCTGAATAGTCGAGGTTAAGCGGTTTCATTGCATTGATATTGGCCACTGCGGTGGGGTAATCCCAACCCTGATTACTATCGATTTTTATGTCGATATCCGGCCCGGCAAGCTCGCGCACGGCGGCTACATGGTCGACATCTTGCAGGCCGGGGCGACCGACTTTCATTTTGATGGCATCAAAGTTTTGGTCGAGTATGGCTTGAGCCAGGGCGCGGGTTTGCTCTACCGTATCCTGCCAGCCGATGGTCAGGTCGGTGCGCAGTTCGCGCTTTTCACCGCCGAGAAACTGATACAGGGGCATATTGGCGGCCTTGGCCGCAATATCGTAGAGGGCGATATCAAAGGCAGACCTGATGGTGGGTTCACCGGCAATGCTGCCATTAATTTCCCGCATGCGGTTTTCAATGGCCAGTGGATCTTTGCCCAATATCAGACGCCCGAGATGCTGGGCTGTTGCATAGCAAGTGGCCTGCAAATCTCCGGTGATATAGGGGCAGCAGGGACTTGCCTCACCCCAGCCCTCAAGACCGCTGTCGGTGGTAATTTTAATGGCGACATTTTCTACGGCGAGGGTTTCGCCAATGGCCACTTTTAATGGTTTGCGAAAGGCTAGGTTTAGTTTATAAATATCGATACGGCTTATTTTCATCAGGCAATTTCTCCGTCCTTGGTTGTGGCATCGGTGGATGCCAGGTTAATAATGGGTCGACTAGAAAGCTATCAACCGCCGCTAAGTGCTCGCCCTCGAGCCAAATACTGCTGATACTCTCTGTCAGGCACAAACACGCCGCCGGTGGTCCAGACAATATGGGTAGCAC
>JABBBF010000182.1 GCA_018607545.1 SAR92 clade bacterium
GCGCTTATCCGCGGTTATCAATATGCTATCAGCCCTCTATTAGGAAAGAACTGCAGGTTCTATCCAACCTGTTCAAGCTATGCCGAAGAGGCCTTTAGGCGCTACGGTATATTCAAAGGGGGTTATCTTACGTTGCGTAGGGTTGTAAAATGCCAACCTTTCCATTCAGGGGGTTACGATCCGGTACTGCCGGTAGAACATTCTGGTAAACCGGGTGAGGTTGATACCTCTAACAACAATTAAACAGAGTTATAAATAGAATGGATTGGAAGAAAACACTTAATATTAGCGCTATTGGCTTGGTTGCATGGTTACTGGTTGTAGAGTGGAGTAGTTTTAGCGACCTTCGCGCCGCTGAAAAAACAGCCCCTGTTGCTGAAATTCTTATACCAGAGTCAACCTTACCCTCTCAACAACAGGAAGTGCGCTATAGCGATGAACTGCCCTCGTTGGAAGAAACTCCTGTTGCAGTTGTTGAGAAGCCGATTGATACCCGTTTAGTTACCGTCACTACTGATACTTTTAAGGTAACTATAGATACTCTTGGTGGTGATATTGTTCAGGTTCAATTGCTTAATCATCTGACTAAAATGGCTGTAGATGGTGGCGAACCTTTTACCCTGCTGACCAGATCAAAAAAGAATGAATATATAGCCCAGAGCGGCTTGATTGGAAAAAATGGCACTGATACCAGAGCGGGTCGGCCAGTCTATTCTGTGTCCCAGTCGGAATTTACGCTTGAGCCCGGTGAGCAGAGCTTAAATGTTGATTTAAACCTCAATCAGAACGGCGTTAATATTGTTAAGCGTTTTGTTTTCACTGCCAATGACTATGTTATCGGGGTTAATTACCTGATTGAAAATGGTGGCTACGATTCCTGGGAAGCGACCTTCTATGGTCAAATTAAACGTGATTCCCATGAGCCCTTGATTGAGTCGAGCGGTGGTGTCAGCCCTTATCTGGGTGCAGCTTTAAGAGAGCCGGAAAAGAATTTCTCTAAATACGACTTTAACGATGTCCGTGAAGAGTCGATCAAGGCTGAGATTAAGGGTGGTTGGGTGTCTATGGTTCAGCACTACTTTATCAGTGCCTGGATTCCACCGACCAACGATAACAACAGTTTTAGCTTGCGCAAGTTATCTGGCCAGGATATCTATCTGTTTGGCTTTACCGGTGAAAAGCTTATTGTCCCTGCGGGCAACTCTGGAGAGTACAGCGCGCAGTTTTATGTTGGCCCAAAGGATCAAGAAAAACTTGAGTCGCTGGCTGAATATCTCGACTTAACCGTTGATTACGGTTTTCTGTGGATGCTGGCCAAGCCAATTTTTGCCGCCATGAAGTTTATTTATGAGTTGGTTGGCAATTGGGGTTGGGCGATTATTTTGCTAACCATTGGCATTAAAATTCTGCTCTACCCACTCTCTGCTGCCAGCCTTCGCTCTATGGCGAAAATGCGCAGCTTGCAGCCAAAGATGGAGCGCTTAAAAGAGACTTACGGTGACGATAGGCAAAAAATGTCCCAGGAGTTGATGGGGCTGTACAAGAAGGAAAAGGTTAACCCCGCTGGCGGTTGTTTCCCAATGTTGTTGCAGATGCCGGTATTCCTCTCTCTCTACTGGGTACTGCTGGAGAGTGTTGAGATCAGGCATTCTCCGTGGATTTTTTGGATCGCCGATCTGTCGGCCAAAGATCCCTACTTTATTCTGCCGCTAGTGATGGGTGCGAGTATGCTGTTGATGCAAAAAATGCAGCCCATGCCCACTGATCCAACCCAGGCAATGGTTATGAAGGTTATGCCTATTGCGTTTACCTTCTTCTTTATGATTTTCCCTTCCGGCCTGGTTCTCTACTGGACGGTAAACAACCTGCTGTCGATGCTTCAGCAGTGGTATGTTAACCGGCAGTTAGCGGCTTCTCAGAAGTCTTCTGGTAAGTCCTCAGGGAAAACGAAAAAGTAATAAAAAAGGCCCTTGAAGGGGCCTTTTTTGTTTAGGTGTATAGAGTGAAAAACGATCTGGATACCATTGTTGCTATAGCCACCCCGCCCGGTCGCGGCGGTGTTGGTATTGTGCGCGTTTCCGGCAGAAATATTGAGCAGATGATTACCGAGATTATCGGTAGGCCTCTACCTCCTCGAGAGGCAGTTTTCAGTCAATTTAAAGGCGCGGATAGCCAGGTTCTCGATGAGGGTGTGGCTATTTATTTTCCGGCGCCAGCTTCATTTACCGGTGAGCACGTGCTCGAGTTACAGGGCCACGGCGGTCCGGTAATCCTCGATAGTCTTCTGCAGCGCTGCCTGCAGCTTGGTGCCCGTATGGCCAGACCGGGTGAGTTTAGTGAGCGCGCCTTTCTCAACGATAAGCTTGATCTCACCCAGGCCGAGGCGATTGCCGATTTAATAGACGCTTCATCTGCTCAGGCAGCTCGCTGTGCGGTGCGATCCCTGCAGGGTGAATTTTCGCGGTTGGTCAATGAGCTTGTCGATCAAATAATACAAATACGAATCTATGTGGAAGCGGCAATTGATTTTCCTGAAGAGGAGATTGATTTTCTCGCCGATGAACGTCTCTCAGCCAATCTTGAGCGCCTCTCTTTAGAGTTGGCCGACACCCTCGGTAAGGCTCAGCAGGGCTCTTTGTTGCGGGACGGTATGACTGTGGTATTGGCGGGTAAACCCAATGCCGGTAAATCCAGTTTATTAAACGCACTGGCGGGTCGCGAGGCGGCAATTGTCACCTCTGTGGCTGGCACAACTCGTGATGTGCTGCGGGAAAAAATCAACCTTGATGGAATGCCTCTGCATGTTATCGATACCGCTGGTCTGCGCGACAGCGATGATGAGGTTGAGTTGGAGGGCATTCGCCGTGCCTGGCAAGAGATTGAGCGCGCCGACCAGGTCCTGTTTTTGGTTGATGCCTGTGAGAGCGACCATTCGGATTTGCAAACTATCTGGCCGGAGTATTTTGCTCGCTATGCCGATGCTCGACAGCCAATCAGCGTAGTTTTAAATAAAATTGACCAGACGGATCATACTGCGGGTCCTATCGAGGGCCAGCCAGCCACTTTTGCCATATCTGCCAAACACAGGACCGGACTCGATGATCTGGTGGCATTTTTACAGACCAGCATGGGATTTCAGGGTCAGGAGGAGGGGCTTTTCTCCGCCCGTCGTCGTCACCTGGATGCCCTGGAAAAAGCCCTGCAGTTGGTCGACACGGGGCGCAGGCAATTAAGTGCCAGTGGTGCCGGAGAACTCTTGGCTGAAGATCTTAGGCAGGCGCAAAATCACCTCTCTGAAATTACCGGGCAGTTCACCTCTGACGATCTGTTAGGGCATATATTTTCGTCCTTCTGTATTGGAAAGTGACTACTTTTATTTTTTAAGTCACGAACCAGTAATGGCCTCTTGTCCGACGGCGCATAATCTCTGTAGGAGCTCCCCTAAACACTGGTTTTTAACTGGATATACACAGCTTATGCACAGATGTTGGTTAAATAATAACCAATAATTTATTCCCTGCTTGTTGATAAAAAAAACATTGATATTCGCTAACTTATTGATATTAATTGATAAAATAAATAACCATAAATATATTGGGTTTTTTGTGGTGTGGATAAAAGGAATTTAAGCGGATAGAATCATCTCAACGAAAATTTGTTGTCTTTCGAAAAAGAAAATGAATAAAAATTAAAAAGAAATTGTATAGCTTGGATGGCGGTTTAACTTGTTGTTTAGTGAAGTGCTGGTGTGCTGAAACAACAGTTCGGTGGAATTTTGCCCTTGGGGTTATCTTGCGTTGGGATGAAAAATAGGTGGAATTAAGTAACTCTTTTGAGCACGATTCTGTGGGTGGTGCAGTTGGTATAGGCGAACCTATGGATTTTAATGCTCTCCAGTCAATCTGGAAAAATTGTACAAAGCAGCTCTCAGATGAGCTGCCTCCTCAGCAGTTCAATACCTGGATCAGACCTTTAAAAGCACAGTTTTTTGCTGGCGACGCCATTCTTGATGATGGTTCTTTCGCGCCTCAACGAATCCAGCTGGTTGCGCCTAACCGTTTTATTGAAGACTGGGTTCAGAATAAGTTTTTGGCCCGTATCGAGGCGCTTTTTTCACGGTTTGGTGCGGATCAGTGCAGTGTTGCAGTGGTATCCCATTCCGAGCGCGCGCCTGCATTCAAGTCTCAGTCTAGCCCGGCAGTTGTCGACGATCAGGCGCTCATTGCCAGTAGTCACTCAGCGCCTACGTCCAAGGTTTTGGACGCGGTTGAAGCCCCCAGGTTGGTGGTGCCATCACCGCAGGTGCAGTCGGTTTCACGTATTTCCGCTCCGCAAATCATTACCTCTGCCGCTGAACACAGCTTAAAAAGCAATCTCAATGGTGCGTTTACTTTTGATAGCTTTGTTGAGGGCAAGTCCAATCAGCTCGCCCTGGCTGCGGCGCAGCAGGTAGCGGAAAATCCTGGCGGCTCTTACAACCCACTGTTTATATATGGCGGCGTTGGTCTGGGTAAAACCCACCTAATGCACGCTGTTGGCAATGCCCTGCGGCAGCGCAAGCCCGATGCAAAAATTGTTTATTTACACTCAGAGCGGTTTGTGGCGGATATGGTCAAGGCCCTGCAGCTCAAGGCGATCGATGAGTTTAAGCAGTTCTACCGTTCGGTAGATGCCCTGTTGATTGATGATATTCAGTTCTTTTCTGGCAAGGATCGCAGTCAGGAAGAGTTCTTCCACACTTATAACGCTCTATTGGAGCGCGGCCAGCAGATGATTTTAACCTCTGATCGCTACCCCAAGGAAATCGATGGTGTTGAAGAGCGCTTAAAATCCCGCTTTGGCTGGGGTTTAACGGTAGCGGTTGAGCCACCAGAGCTTGAAACCCGTGTTGCCATCTTGATCAATAAGGCTGAGCAGGTGGGTATGGAGCTATCCAGAGATGCTGCATTCTTTATTGCTCAACGTATTCGCTCGAATGTTCGCGAGCTTGAGGGGGCGTTGAAAAGAGTGATGGCCCATGCGCAATTTAGCGGCCGGGTTATCGATATCGATTTAATTCGTGAGTCACTGAAAGATTTGTTGGCGCTGCAGGACAAGCTGGTTACCATAGACAATATTCAGAGAGTGGTAGCCGACTATTACAAATTAAAGATGTCTGACCTGCTTTCCAAGCGCCGCAGTCGCTCTGTTGCCAGGCCAAGACAGATTGCCATGGCGCTGGCTAAAGAGCTGACCAATTATAGCCTTCCGGAAATTGGTGAGTCTTTTGGTGGGCGGGATCACACTACAGTCCTTCATGCCTGCCGCAAGGTTAAAGAGCTTGAGAGCAGTGATCGCGAGGTGGAGCGTGATTTAAAGCACCTGTATAGAACGCTGTCTAACTAGGACGCTTTATCGCCACAGTGCTTTCCAGCTAGAATGCACTTCCTGTTAGCTTAAAGACAAATAAAAAAATAGTATGTTACAAGATGTAATTAACCGTGTCGGAGATACGAATTTATCATGAAATTTAGCCTTTCCCGTGAAGCATTACTCAAGCCCTTACAGTTGGTTGTCGGTGTTGTTGAAAGACGCCAGACATTGCCAATTCTTTCCAATGTGTTGCTCAGCCTGGAGGGCTCGCGCCTCTCGGTAACCGGTACCGATCTCGAAGTTGAGATTATTGGCTATACCGAAGTAACAGCTGCAGAGGAGGCTGGCGAGGTCACAGTTTCGGCGCGCAAGCTACTAGACATATGTCGATCTCTGCCCGATGGTGCCAAGGTTGATTTTTCCAGCAGTGATGGCAAGGCCCAGGTAAAGAGTGGTCGCAGTCGATTTACCCTGGCAACCCTTCCGGCCAACGAATTTCCCTCGGTTGATAATGGCGAGAACAATATTGAGTTTGATGTTGAAACCGAGACGTTGAAACACCTGATTGAATCGACCTCTTTTGCCATGGCGCAGCAGGATGTTCGCTATTACCTCAACGGTATGTTGTGGGAAGTCAGCTCCAACAAGCTTCGCGCAGTAGCCACAGATGGCCATAGAATGGCGCTCTGTGATGCGGCCTGTGAGATAGAGGTAGCCGAGCTTACCAAGGCTATCTTGCCGCGCAAAGGCGTAATGGAGTTGGCGCGCCTGGTCAGCGATGAGGGCGCGGTGCGTGTGGCTATGGGTTCTAACCATATTCGCGTCAATGGTGCGGATTACTGTTTCACCTCCAAGCTAGTCGATGGCGCTTACCCTGACTATGACCGTGTTCTGCCTAAAGGTGGTGACAAGCAGGTTATCGGTGATCGCGCCGAGCTCAAACAGGCGTTTGGGCGAACAGCAATCCTCTCCAATGAAAAGTATCGCGGTGTACGCATTATGCTTTCAAATGGCGCGATTAAAATGGTCGCCAACAACCCAGAACAGGAAGAGGCTGAAGAGGTTGTAGGTGTTGATTACGCAGGCGATGAGCTGGAGATTGGTTTCAATGTCAGCTATCTGCTGGATGTTCTCAACGTTCTCAAGGGAGAGGGCGTTCGTTTAACGCTTTCTGACTCTAGCAGCAGCGCGTTGGTAGAAGATGCAGCTGATGGCTCAGCGGTCTATGTTGTTATGCCGATGCGGCTGTAACGGCATCGCTGCCGTTCACTAGCTGCTTCTGCCGCTAATCCTAACTCTATGCATTTATCTCAATTGGATATTTTTCAGGTTCGAAACCTGAAAAATATCCGCACCAGCTGCCATCCTCAGGCGAATATTATTTTCGGTGCCAACGGCAGCGGAAAAACCAGCTTTCTAGAGTCTATCTATCTTCTTGGCCGCGGCCGTTCTTTTCGTCACCGCGACCTGCGTGTGGTGGTTAACAATGATGCGGATGAGCTGGTTGTCTCGGGGCGACTTCTGCGTGACCAGACTTCCACCGCCCACCAGCTCGGTATCAAGCGCACATCCAAAGGCCTTTTTGAGGCACGTCTGGATGGAAAGCCTCTACAGACCGCGGCGCAGCTGGTTTCCGAGCTTCCCCTGCAGTTGATTGATGCCCACAGCTTTATGCTCTTAGAGGGCGGCCCTCTTCAGCGCAGGCAGTTTTTAGACTGGGGCGTGTTCCACGTGGAACATGATTACACCAATCTCTGGCGACGCTTTCAAAAAACGCTAAAACAGCGCAATCAACTCCTTCGCCATGGTAGAATAGACGAAGATTTATTGCGTACCTGGACGGCGGAGTTAATTCCCCTCTGTGAGCAAATAACCCGGTTTAGACGACAGTACCTGTCAGCGCTTTCCGGACAGTTAAATCAAGCGGTAAGTGCATTTGAGGGATTAGGGCAGGTTTCCCTTGAATACTACTGCGGCTGGGATGAGGAGCGCTCCCTGGCCGATGTTTACGCCGCTGATCATGGCCGTGATATAGGCACAAAGACCACGAGCCACGGTGCGCACCGAGCAGATATAAGAATTAAAGTTGATGGTCAGACTGCCGCTGATCATCTCTCGAGAGGGCAGATAAAACTTTTGGTTTACGCGCTTAAGTTAGCGCAAGCTGCCCATTATCGAGAACATACAGGGGAATCTTGTCTTTTCCTTTTGGATGATCTGCCCGCTGAGCTGGATTATCAGCATCGCGGCCAGGTGGTTTCGTATTTAAATGATCTTGGTTGTCAGTACTTTATTACCGGGGTCGATAAAAAAGATTTTGAGGATTTGGTGCAGACAGTCCCGCACCAGATGTTCCACATGGAACATGGCGTTGCTTTAGTTGATTAGATAACAGGGTATGGAAAGTTTATGACTGACGAACAGAATTATGATTCTTCGAGTATTAAGGTACTAAAAGGCCTGGATGCAGTTCGCAAGCGGCCTGGTATGTACATTGGCGATACTGATG
>JABBBF010000210.1:0-4259 GCA_018607545.1 SAR92 clade bacterium
TCGATGCTCGCCGAGGATATTAAACCCAGTCGACTGGCACGGGCGCGCTACAAACTGATCGATATTCTGCAAAACCGCGGTGAGGGGTATAGCGCGCTAGTGGTTTATGGCGGCGAAGCCTATACACTTTCGCCACTGACCGAGGACAGCAACACCATTATCAGCCTGGTACCCACATTGCAGCCCTCGCTGTTGCCAGTTTATGGCAGCAATACCGAAGAAGCCGTAGAAACCGCGCTGGAACTGGCCATTAATGGCGGCTATCAGCAGGGAGATCTGCTGCTGATTACCGATGGTGTTGCCAGCCCCGCCTTTGCCACCGTGCAATCCATGGTAAAAAGAGCGGGTAAATTCCGCCTGTCAATTCTTGGCGTTGGCACTGCCCAGGGAGCGCCAATCCCCACCGGTTCCGGCGGGTTTGTTAAGGACAGCAATGGCGCTATCCTGATCCCTAAACTGTCTGCCGCCTCCCTGAAAATGCTCGCACAAAACAACGGCGGCAGTTACAGAACCCTGAGTGCCGATGACACAGATATCAGCGCCCTGCTGGCGGCCACCGAAGAGCTATTCCCCGATGCTACCAAGGAACTGGAGCGCGATTTTGATCTCTGGGATGACAAGGGCTTTTGGTTAGTGCTTTTACTCTTGCCAATAATTCTAGTCAGTTTCCGCAAAGGTAATATTGCCCTAGTACTGCTGATCCCCTCACTGTTTTCCGATCCGGCCTCGGCCTTTGAATGGCGCGACCTCTGGCAAACCGCAGATCAGCAGGCCAGTAAAGCACTTCAGGAAGGCGATGCCGAGTCTGCCCAGACATTATTTAAAGACCCCCAGTGGCGCGGCAGTGCCGCCTATAAAGCCGGTGATTACCAGACGGCTATTGATGAATTTGTGCAAAACAATAGCGCCGATGGTCACTATAATCGCGGCAATGGACTGGCAAAATCCGGAGACCTGGATGGCGCGATTGAAGCCTATAACCAGGCCTTAAAACTGCAAGCGGATATGGCCGATGCAATGGCCAATCGCGATTTGGTTAAGCAGCTTAAAAAGCAGCGGCAAGAACAGCAGCAGAGCCAAAACCAAAAGCAAGACCAGAGCCAGGATCAGCCAAACCAGGAACAACAATCTGACTCAGAGAATCAGCAACAACAGTCTGAATCCGATCAAAATCAACAGCAAGATCAAGGTCAAAACCAGGAAAAAAACCAAGAGCAGCAGCAAGCCCAGGAACAGGAACAAGAAGCTAACCAGTCAGAAGCTAAAGAGCAGGCTGATAAAGAAGCTCAGCAAGTGAGTGATGAAAAGACAGGGCAACAGGCTCGTGAACTTGCAGAAGAGCCCACAGAAGAGCTTTCCGAAGAAGAGAAGCAGGCGCAGCAGGAACTGCAACAGTGGCTGCGCCGTGTACCAGATGACCCGGGCGGACTGCTGCGCGAAAAATTCCGCTATCAGTCGCGACAGCGTGCCCTTGAGCAGCGTCGCCCGACTCCACCCAGCGAGCAGCAACAGGAACGCTGGTAAAACAGAATGAAAAAGAGAACTATGCAAAAAACATCAAATAGCATTGCCTGGCGCAACTGTATAAGACCTTTAGCAGCGCTAATTATTGCGCTGATCCTATCCACTTCAAGCTGGGCAAAACTGACTGCCAGCGCTGATCGCGCCGTGCTCGACAGCAATGAAACCCTGCAGCTGACCCTTCGCTATGATGCACAGGTACTGACTAGCGAGCCCGATTTCACTGTGCTGGAGAGAGACTTTAAGATTCTCGCTAACAATCGTCAGCAGCAGTACAGCATGATCAATGGACGCAGCGAATCCTATACCGACTGGAAGCTGACACTGGCGCCAAAACGTCTCGGCAGGCTTCTGATACCCTCGATAAAATTTAAAAATGATATCAGTGACGCGATCGAAATTACCGTGCGTAAAGCCAGCCCATCCAATGCTACAGGGCAACCGGTATACACCGAGACTCTCGTCGACAAATCGGCAGTCCATGTTCAGGAACAGCTACTGCTAACCCATCGACTCTATACCTCAATTCAACTGACCGATCTCTCCATAGAGGAGCTGGCAATACCCGGCGCTATCATCAAGAAAACCGGTCAAAATCAATTCCGCAAGCGGATTGCCAACAGGGACTATATAGTGGTGGAAATGGCCTACGCGATCTTCCCCCAGACCAGCGGCAAACTTGATATACCGGCCATTGCTATCAGCGCCTATCAGGTTGGCAACAATAGTCAGAACAGCTTTTTCCGCAGCAGAGGCAATCAGCTGATTCGCAACACCGAGTCTAAAATTATTGATGTGATGGCCAAACCGGCGCATATAGCTGCAGACCAGTGGATGCCCAGCAGCCAACTGCAATTAACTCAGCAATGGAGCAGTGATCTCGATCAGCTGGTGGTTGGCGAACCCATAACCCGAACAATTACCATCAGCGCCAAAGGCCTGACCGGCGCGCAGATACAGCCTCTGAGTTTTAAGCCGAGCAGCGACTATAAAATCTATCCGGATCAGGCTCAGCTGGATGAACAGATCGGTGTCGATGGTGTCACTGGCATTCGTCGCGAATCCTTTGCTCTGGTGCCCAATAAACAGGGGAAAATTACACTGCCCGGAATTTCAGTGCGCTGGTGGGACACAGTGAACCAGCGTATGCAGACGGCAACACTGGAAGCCATAAATTTAGATATCGGCCCTGCCCTTGCGAATTCAACAACAGCTATGGGCTCAGCCCTTGCACCCATAGATATGGCAGATAGTGGCCCGGTTTCTCCAAAGAACTCTAAGCAGCAATCACTGCTGGGAACATCTGGATCCTCTCAATTAATACAGCTTTCTCTGGCGCTAAACGCCCTCTTAGTCGCATTGCTTGTTGCTCTGCTGTTAAAGCGTTCAAAACAGTCGACTCGCAACTCAACTGCTATTAGTCAGACCAGCAGCCCGAGATTAAAGCTCAAGCAGTGTATTAAGGCGATCGAAATTGCCGCGAGCAAAGAGGATCTAGGGGCCGTGCGCGAAGGTATTCTCGCCTGGGGTCGCTGCGCATTCCCAGAGGCAAAAATTAAAACTCTGGATGAGATTGCTCAGCTCTGCGGAGAGACAGCAGACCCAGGGCTCTGGGAACAGTTCAGGCTTCTTGACCAGAACCTCTACAACAGGGAATCCAGCCAAAAAGCCGATATCAAATTACTGATAGCTCTACTTAAAAACCTGGATATTCCTGCACCAGAGTCTAAAACTTCAACGAATGGCTTAAAGCCACTGTATCCGACTGACAACATTGGGTAGAATCAGGCAACTTTTATCAACTGGAGCAGATCAATGCGAAGAGTAGTATTTAACGAAAAAGGCGGCGTTGGTAAATCGAGTATCACTTGCAACCTGGCAGCCATTAGCGCTTCACGGGGCAAGCGGACTCTCGTTGTAGATCTCGACTCCCAGTGCAACTCAACCCATTATCTGCTCGGTGAAACACCGCAAGAAAACACCGTAGCCGACTATTTTGATGGCACCCTGGAGTTCTCCTCAAAGCTCAATGAGCCCATGGATTATGTCCACGAATCACCCTTTGAAAATCTCTCAGTTCTGCCCTCCAGCGCCAACCTGCTGACACTGGAACATAAACTGGAATCCAGACAGAAGATCTACAAGCTTCGCGATCTTTTAAAGAAGCTGGATAAAGAGTTCGATGAGATTTATATAGATACGGCCCCAGCACTAAACTTCTATACCAGATCGGCGCTGATCTGTGCCGACAACTGCCTGATACCCTTTGACTGCGATGCCTTTTCAAGACAGGCGCTCTACTCCATTCTCGATGTGATCTACGAGATCCGTGAAGATCACAACGACGATCTGGATATTGGCGGCATTGTTGTAAACCAGTTTCAGCCAACGGCATCCCTGCCGGCCCGTTTAATTGCCGAGATGAAAAAGGAAAAGCTACCTATTATTCCCACTTATTTAAATCAGTCGGTCAAAATGAAAGAGTCACATAATGAGTGCGTGCCACTTATCTATCTGGCCCCCTCTCATAAACTGACTGGGCAATATATTGACCTGTTTAATCACCTAAGCAAAAAGCGCCGCAAGAAAAAGTGACCACGCGAAGCGTGGTCATCCTGAGCAAAGCCGAAGGATCAAATAAAAAAAAGCGTGGTCATCCTGAGCAAAGCCGAAGGATCAAATAAAAAAAAGCGTGGTCAGTATTGAGCGGTTGCGAGCGGGGATCTGACCTCTGCGAC
>JABBBF010000210.1:4359-7765 GCA_018607545.1 SAR92 clade bacterium
AAAAAAAGCGTGGTCAGTATTGAGCGGTTGCGAGCGGGGATCTGACCTCTGCGACACGCCGTAAATACGTCCTTGTAGGCTCAACGGCAGCATCCATGCTGCCGATGGTCTCAGACATCAGATCCCCACTCACAACTGATAGGCCGAGTGTTGATCTAATTCGTCATCCTGAGCGCAGCCGAAGGACCTCCATCAGGTTACTGTGAATTAGGCTATTGGAACAAAGTGGGTTTTAAGTATGAAACGGTTGCGAGCAGGCATATGACCTCTGCGACACGCCGTAAATACGTCCTTGTAGGCTCAACGGCAGCATCCATGCTGCCGATGGTCTCAGAGATCATACCCCCACTCACAACTGATAGACTGAGTGTTAACTGGTGTTTTTTTATTTGTCATGCCAGCGAAGGATCTAAAAACAATAAAAAAGAGACAACCCATGAGTTTAAAGAGCATTGCCTTCAAAACCGGTGACCCAGGTGAATACTACTATCACCAATGGTCTCCACAGCCGGGTCAAAAACCCAAAGCCTGGGTTCATATAATGCACGGCATGGCCGAACACAGTGCTCGCTACCAGCATCTCGCCGAATATCTCAACCAGCAAGGCTATCTAGTCAGCGCCGATGATCACCGCGGACATGGCACAACCGGCAATGCCAACGGCAACCTCTACCATCTGGCCGATATGAATGGCTGGAATCAAATCATCGATGACCAGTACCAGCTGATCGAGCATATTGCCGGGCAGAACGATCTGCCGCTGGTTATTCTTGGCCATAGTATGGGCTCATTTATGGCCACCCGCTTTTGCCAGATAGTCGCGGATAAGGGCGCTGGTCTTAAAGATAGACTAAAAGGACTGGTACTTTCAGGCTCCAACTATGCACCGCCCTTGACCTGCAAAATAGTAGCTGCAATTGCCAAAATAGAGTGCCTCAGGCTCGGCAGAGATGCAGTCAGCAATCTATTGGAAAGTCTCTCACTGGGTTCATTTAACGATGGCTTTAAACCCTGCCGTACAGACAAGGACTGGATATCGAGTGACAAAGTTGTGGTCGATTCCTATATTGCCGACCCATACGCTGGCGGTGCTATCACCACCCAATCCTGGCATGACTTTTTTGCCGGTCTGGGGGTTATGTCGGCGCCGCGAGAAATGGCTAGAATCGATCCTGAATTGCCGATTTACCTATTCTCTGGCGCGGAGGATCCGGTGGGTGGGCAAGGCGAAGGGGTAAAGAAATTAGTCGCTGTCCTCGAGGGTGCCGGGATCAGGGATATTGACTGCAAGCTCTATCCAGAGGGTCGGCATGAGATGCTTAATGAAATCAATAAATTAGAAGTCTATGGGGATCTGCTGGATTGGCTGAATAGGCGGGTTGAATGAGATTAATATGCTGTCGTTTCGACCAGAGGGAGAAATCTGAGAAAGGTCCCAGCCTTCGCTGGGATGACGGGTTTGAAAAAACCAGCCCATAAAAAAAAGGGGCTGATTAGGCCCCTCTTAAATGGAGTTACATCTGTCCTTAACGACCCTGAATGGGGATTAGTCACTCGCTGCCGGATTAAGCAGCCTGGTCGCAAATATCAAGCCAGCAAAAAGGACAAGACCGACTTGATGCTTTAAGCATAGACAACAATTCTGGCTTTACCAGCAGCGATTTCTTAGCCTTTACTCCAAGTAACACTCTATAGCGACTTTGTCACAATTTCGTAGATATCCTTGACCAGATCCGGCTCGTCGGCAATCCGCTGCAGTGCATCGCGCATCTGTTGACGATTGGGCTCGGGGAACTTCTTCCAGCGGGTTAAGGGGGTTACCAGACGGGCAGCCACCTGTGGGTTCTGGCTGTGCAGCGTGAGAATATGCTCTTTCAGGAACTGGTAGCCAGAACCATCGGCACTGTGAAAATTAATCGGATTGGCACTACAAAAAGCACCGATAAGACTGCGAATTTTGTTGGGGTTGCTCATGGTAAATGCGGGGTGTTCAAGCAGCCCCTCGACTCGCTGCAGGCCGCCGGGCTGACTATTGGTCGCCTGAATCTGCAGCCACAGGTTCATCACCAGCCCCTCATCCCGATATTGCTTTTCAAACTCGGCCAGCGCATTGGCGGACTTCTCTGCGGCTGCCGGACAGTTGACCAAGCAGGCCAGTGCTGCGGCTTTATCGGTCATATTGTCAGCACTCTGGAACTGCTTCCAAGCCAGATCAACACCTGTATTATCAATCAGCATTAAATAGCTCAGCGCCACATTTTTAAGTGCGCGGCGGCCAATTTGTGCCGCCTCTGGAGCATAGACCTGGGCGATATTATGACGCTGATACACCGCCAAAAACTTCTCTGACAGAGCCTCTGCAAGGGACTTGCGGACAAACTTGCGGGCAGCGTGAATCGCATCCACATGGATAATATCGGCCTCTTCATGGAGTTGCGCTTCGCTGGGCAGTTGCAACATCAGATCGACCATCGCCGGATCTATACTTGCATCCCTAAGCAGCGAGTCATAGGCGTCGACAAGCTGCTTATCCATCACCAGTGGGCGCTGATGCAGGCTGTCGTCAGTTAACTTTTCCAACAGAGAAAAACTGAGCTTCTGACCGGCATCCCAGCGATTAAAGCCGTCGCTATCATTGGCCATCAGATGGGCGAGCTGCTCGGAACTGTAGGGGTAATCGAGCTTTACCGGCGCCGATAAGCCGCGTAGCAATGAGGGCACTGGCACCTCATGGATATTTTCAATCACCAGCTGTTGTGTGGTTTCGTTAACCTCATAGACAATTTCTGTATCGCCATTGGCATTTAGCGGCAGATCACCAGAGCGGCCAACCAGGCCAAGTTTTACCGGAATAACAAAGGCCTGCTTTTGCGGCTGGCCGGGGGTTGCCGGACAGCTCTGGGCAAAATCCAGGGTGAATGTTTTATCCGCGGCATCGTAATGGGAGCTGACCTTTAAATGGGGTGTGCCAGACTGTTTGTACCAGCGGCGAAACTGGGTGAAATCTCGTCCACTGGCATCTTCCATAGCCTTTACAAACTCTTCGATAGTGACTGCCTGACCATCGTGGCGCTCAAAGTAAAGATCGGTGGCCTTTCTAAACAATTCATCACCCAGCAGGCTGTGATACATACCAACCACTTCGGCGCCCTTTTCATAGACCGTGAGGGTGTAGAAATTATTGATCTCCATATAGGAGTCTGGCTGTACCGGATGAGACATAGGGCCGCCATCTTCGGCAAACTGGTGCGTGCGCAGATAGGTGGCATCTTCGATACGTTTAACCGTCGCGGAATTCATATCCGCCGAGAACTGCGAGTCGCGGTAGACCGTAAAACCCTCTTTAAGACTCAACTGAAACCAGTCGCGACAGGTGACTCGATTGCCAGACCAGTTGTGGAAATAC
>JABBBF010000199.1 GCA_018607545.1 SAR92 clade bacterium
GTCAGAGTTTAACGTCAGAGTTTAACGTCAGAATTTAAGATTTTATTGATAGCTCAACCTGTTTAAAGAAAGCAGCAGTTTCAAGGCCCCAAGAGCGTTAAGAAAATAAATAGTTTTAAGGATGTTTCAGCTTCAAGTGGTTTAGAGCTCTAGCAATTTTAGCAGTATTTATTTTTCATTACCCCCAAGTACTTTTAGTTAGTTTTTTAGTCAGTTATTGTTAAACCTCGGGCCTGAACCTCTTTCAGATAGCCCGAGTTTTTTTGTCTAGAGAATTTCTTTTACTCAATCGTCCATAATACATAGACTGCATCACTCTATAAGACATAGACTGCGTCATCGGTGCGAAGTAAAAATTCTCGACAAAAAGAAGCCTTATGCCTAGAAAAAGCAAAAATATAGACCCCTACGCAACTCGCGAAGCTGCTAAATACCAGCGTCCAATCCCAAGCCGGGAGTTTGTTCTCGACTATCTACACGAAAGTGTTGGTCCACTGACCCACGGTGAAATCTGTGCGGCACTCAAATTAGATGATGATGAGCAGATAGAAGCTATGCGCCGCCGATTGCGTGCCATGGAGCGTGACGGGCAGATAGCCAGCAATAGAACCGGTGGCTACGGTACTCTCGATAAGCTAAATTTGGTCAAGGGACGCGTGATTGGTCATCCCGAGGGCTACGGGTTTGTAACGCCGATTCAGGGTGGAGATCAGGATATCTACCTTTCAAGCCGTCAGATGCGACGGGTATTTGATGGTGACATCGTACTTCTGAGAATCGCTGGCTGGGATAGGCGTGGCCGCCCGGAAGGCAAACTGGTCGATGTGGTTGAGCGCAAAACTCAGCAGCTGGTTGGCCGTTATTTTTGTGAGAGTGGCATTCATTTTGTACGCCCGGACAATCCGCGTATCAGCCAGGATATATTAATACCCGCAGATCAACTCAATGCCGCCGAGGCTGGCCAGATTGTGTTGGTCGATATTACCGAGGGGCCCTCCCGCAACAGTCCTCCCACTGGCCGTATCAGTGAGGTTCTAGGTGATCATCTGGATCCAGGCTTGGAAATTGAAGTCTCTATTCGCAACTACGGTATCCCCCATCAGTGGGATAATGATGTAGTTGCCGAAACCGATGCCATACCAGATCAAGTGACCGATAAGGATTTTCGCGTTGATTTAAGGTCACTGCCGCTAGTGACCATCGATGGCGAAGATGCCCGGGATTTCGATGATGCCGTTTACTGTGAGCCAAAACCCCGTGGTGGCTGGAAGCTGATCGTTGCGATTGCCGATGTTTCCCACTATGTAAAGCCGGGCAGTGCGCTTGATAAGCAGGCCTTTGAGCGCGGCAACTCGGTTTACTTCCCCAACCATGTAGTACCCATGTTGCCGGAAAAGCTCTCCAATGGTCTCTGTTCGCTAAATCCCAAAGAAGACCGCCTGTGTATGGTCTGCGAAATGCAGATTAACGCTGAGGGTGATGTCACCAAATATCAGTTTTACGAAGCGGTTATGTATTCTCATGCGCGGCTCACCTACACCCAGGTGGCGCAGATTATCGAAGAGAAAAACAGCGGTGACTCTTCCAATGCCCGGGATCAGTTCTCGGCAATACTGCCCCATATAGATGCGCTCTATAATCTTTACAGCCGACTGAACAAGCGCCGCAATGAACGCGGTGCGATTGATTTTGATACTCAGGAGACGCGCATTCTCTTTGATGGCCAGCGCAAGATAAGCCAGATTATCCCGGTTAAACGCACCGAAGCGCACCGGCTTATTGAAGAATGTATGTTGGCTGCCAATGTCTGCACCGCGCAATTCCTTGAAAAATCTAAGTTGCCAGCGCTTTACCGTGTCCACGAAGGCCCCAGTGAAGAGCGTCTGTCCTCTCTAAGAGACTTTCTTGGCGAACTGGGTATTGGCCTTGGGGGTGGCGATGATCCGCAGCCTGAGGACTATCAGCGGGTTCTGCGGTCGGTTGCCCAGCGTGACGATGCCTCGGTTATTCAGTCGGTGATGCTGCGTTCAATGAGCCAAGCGGTTTATCAATCTGAAAACCTCGGCCATTTTGGCCTGGCGTTTGATGCCTACACCCACTTCACCTCACCCATTCGCCGCTATTCGGATCTCTTGGTGCATCGCGCCATTCGCCACCTGATTCGCAGCAATAAAAAAGTTGCCGGTGTTGTCCGTGTTAAGGGCGCCGCTGAACTTGCCAGAGACAATATCTACCCCTACGAACTGCCGCGACTGGATGAGACCGGATCGCACCTCTCGGTGACCGAGCGGCGTGCCGATGAGGCGACTCGCGATGTGGTCAACTGGCTTAAATGTGAGTACCTGATGGATCACGTCGGTGAGGAATACAGCGGTGTTGTCAGCGCGGTAACCGGTTTTGGCCTGTTTGTAATGCTCGATGACCTGTATGTCGAAGGGCTGATTCATGTGACTGGCCTGCCCAAGGATTATTATTATCACGAAGCCAGTCAGCACCGCATGGTTGGCGAGCGCACCGGGCGAGTTTTCCGTCTCGGCGACAAAGTTAAAGTCAGGGTGGTGCGGGTTAATTTAGATGAGCGCAAGATTGATTTTGAATTGGCTGAACAGCCAAAATCTTCAACTTCTCCTGCGGCAAAGAAATCAGCCAAGGGTGCCAAGGTTAAAGTCTCGTCAAAAGCCAAAGAGTTGGCCCGAGAGCTCGAAACGCAACGCAAATCGAAAGGGAAAAAGAAAAAAGGCTCTGGCCGATCCGACACAGCGGGCAAGGGAAAGTCCTCGAAGAGACGTCGCAATGCCGCGCCAGGTTCAGGTAAAAAGCGTGGTACCTCCTCATCAGCAGGAAAGAAAAAACCTTCCCGCTAGAGATCAGTTGCCCGCTTATTTTAGATGGCTGGGGACGACCCGATTGAGGATTTCTGCAATATAGCTTAGAAACAGAGTCCCCATGCTGCTCTTGTAGAAGTTGGGGTCGCTGTTGCCCACCGCAAGAATGCCGTAGAGGTTATCGTAACGCAGCGGCACAGCGGCGACCGAACCGACATTGCGGCCTCTCTCACCGAACAGAAAAGTCATTTCATCTTCGCGCAAAATACCGCATACAGCACGGTTGGCACCGAGCAGAGTGCCAATTCGCTCGTTGGCTTTTTCCATCGTTGAAACTCGCGCCATGGTGCGTGGCAGTTTTTTCTCATCACCGAGTAGCGTCAGACCGTAGAATTCGATGCCATAGTCCTTGCCGAGGCTGTCGTAGACTGCTTCGATCAGTGCCGAGAGATTTTTAGCTTCCAACAGATTGAGTACCAGGCGCTTGGTCTTTTCAAACAGCAGGTCGTTGTCGTGGGCAGTCTGCAACATATTGTCCAGCCGCGCGCGCATCTCTTTATTGCGATCGCGAAGCACGCCAACTTGACGCTCAACCAGGGAGACCGCGTTACCGCTGTTATGAGGCAGCACCAGACATTCGAGAATATCGGTATTCTCATCGAGAAAAGTGGGATTGTCGCGAAGGAACTCGCGAACCATTTTTTCTTTTGAGTCGGCTTTTTGTTCTACTTCCGTCTCAGCTGTTGCCTTTACTTCTGTCTCTTTGCTCATATTCTTATGCGTCCATGAAAAACGGTTGCTGTCGGCCCAGTCATTATCAGCCCCTGGCCCTCGCCTTGCCAGTCTATTTTTAAGCTTCCCCTGGTGAGCTGCATAGTCACTGGAGAATCGACCAGACCCTGCTGTAGTGCCGCGACAGCTGCCGCACAGGCACCTGAACCACAGGCCTCAGTCTCGCCAACCCCACGTTCAAAAACCCGCAGTTTAATTTCATTGCGGCTCTCTATCTGCATAAAGCCGACATTGACGCGATTGGGAAAGCGTGAATGTGATTCTATTTTAGCGCCCAATTCAGCAACCGGCGCACTCTCAACATCATCAACCCTGAGAACTGCATGGGGATTTCCCATGGAAACCGCTGCTATTTTATGGGATTGGCCATCTACATCAATAGCGTAGACCAAAGCTTTTTCAGCGGCCTCAAAGGGAATATTTTCCGGCTCCAGCTCGGGAACTCCCATATCCACTGAAACCATTTTTTTGCCTTCTACGGCGAGCTGCATCACCCGATTTGAGGTTTTAACAACAATCGGGTTTTTGGCGGTCAGGCGACGATCGTGAACAAAGCGCGCCAGACAGCGGGCGCCATTGCCGCACTGTTCAACCTCTGCACCATCAGAGTTAAAAATACGGTAGTTAAAATCGATATCCGGATCTGAAGGCGGTTCGACAACCAACACCTGATCGCAGCCGATACCGGTTTTACGATCCGAGAGTCGTCGCGCCATTGAAGCGGTAACGCTAACATTCTGTGTCACCGCATCAATAACCACAAAGTCATTACCGAGGCCGTGCATCTTGGTGAATTTCATCAACATAGCTGATTTATCCCTCAGTCCCGGGCAGTAATTGCTCGCCGCTCAGCAGATCTTCGACAGTCTCGCGCTGGCGAATAATATGTACCTGATCACCGTCGACCATCAACTCCGGTGCTCTGGGGCGGCTGTTGTAATTGGAACTCATTACAAAGCCATAGGCGCCAGCGGAAAATAGGCAGAGATAATCGCCAGCACTAATCGCCAGAGAGCGATCCTTGGCGAGAAAGTCACCGGTTTCACAGACAGGGCCGACCACATCGTAATCATGAGACTCAGCGGTTCCCGAGCTAAGCGGCTGAATATCCATCCACGCCTGGTAGAGCGCCGGGCGAATCATATCGTTCATCGCAGCATCGACAATCGCAAAGTTTTTCTCACCGTTGCTTTTAAGGTACTGGACCTGAGTCAGCATAACGCCGGCATTGGCAGTAATGGATCGGCCTGGCTCAAGTACCAATGTTTCACTGCGACCCTTTAGCAGCGGTAGGATAGCCGACATATAGTCATCTGCAGAAGGTGGCTGTTCAGCTTCATAGCGAACACCCAGGCCGCCGCCAATATCTATATGTTGCAGGCTGATATTCTGTTCTGCCAGTTGGTCAACCAGTATCAGCAGGCGCTCGAGGGCGGCAACAAATGGCTCAATATCCACAAGCTGAGAGCCAATATGGCAATCTACACCGACAATATTAATATGGCTCATCTGCGCGGCGCGCTGGTAGACCTGAGGAGCCAGATTAATATCAATACCGAACTTGTTCTCTTTTAGGCCGGTTGAAATATAGGGGTGAGTCTGTGCATCCACATCCGGATTGACCCGCAATGAAACAGCCGCAGGTATATCAATGGCCGCGGCTGTTGCATTTAGCAACTCCAGCTCGGCTTCAGATTCGACATTAAAGCAGTGAATGCCTAACTCAAGGGCACAACGCATCTCGTCAGCAGTCTTTGCCACACCGGAAAAAACTACCTTGGCGGGATCGCCACCGGCGCGTATAACCCTCTCCAGTTCTCCGCTGGAGACAATATCAAAACCCGCACCCAGTTCTGCCAATGTCTGCAACACAGCAATATTGGAATTGGCCTTCACTGCGAAGCAGATCAGATGATCTTTTTCTGCGAGGGCAGTCTGGTAGGCGAGAAAATTACTACTGATAGCCGCTTTGCTATAGACGTAACTCGGCGTGCCATACTGATTGGCGATAGTTTCAAGAGCAACGCCCTCAATAGATAGATTCCCATTTTGGGAAGTAACGGCATTGTGCATAATTTCTTAGAGTTCGCTTTTGTCGGTTAGGCTATTAGTTAAAGTGCCGGGTAAAGTGTCGGTTGCATTGCCATAGGTTGTCGCAGTATCTTCCGGCAGATAGAGATCGCCTTTATTGCCACATCCAGAGAGGCCTGCAATCAGCAAAGCGGCGGCAGCTACTGTCGAGAGAGTCGAAAGAGACAGCCTGATTTTTTGCAGTATTTTGGGGCGTAATTGTCGGTACATAGTTTATAATTCCTGCCCTGAACAGACCTGGCTAAAACAAGTTGGCAAGTATAGCCGCAGCGGCAATCAATACCAACACTGTGGATGCTCAAGCAGAGGTTTGAAATTACGGCGCCAAGCTGTGGCCACCCAGTTATAGAGAGTGAAAATATGAATGAAGCGCAGTTTAACCAGATCGTCGATGAACTGATGTTCTCAATCGAAGAGACCATTGATGATAGCGGTGCCGATCTCGACTACGAAAACAGCGCGGGGATGCTCACCATAACCTGCGAGGTCAATGGCTCACAGATTATTTTGTCACGCCAATCTGCGGTCAATGAGATATGGCTGGCGGTTAAGTCGGGGGGCTTTCACTTTAAACTCGACGGCGACCAGTGGTGCAATACCGTTAGCGGTCAACCGCTGAGCTCAATGCTTAGCGACGCCTGCCAGGCTCAGGCAGGCGAGACGATTGAGTTTGGTTTCTAGCGCGCATTAAGTTTTGCTAAGGCGCGCACAGCTGCGGCGCTAACCTGTGCCGGAGCCGTACCACCCAGATGATCGCGAGCAGCCACAGAGCCTTCAAGAGTCAACACATCAAAAACATCGGCGCTAATTTCACTGGAGAATTGCTGTAATTCCTCAAGGGACATCTCCGAAAGATCTTTGTTTTCAGCAATACCATAGGCGACCGACTTGCCGACAATCTCATGGGAATCTCTAAAGGCAATACCTTTGCCGACCAGATAGTCAGCCAGATCCGTAGCGGTTGAAAAGCCGCGTCTTGCCGCTTCGTACATCTCATCCTTGCGCGACTCAATTGCCGGAATCATATCGGCAAAGGCGCGCAGACAGTCGCTCACTGTATCCACCGCATCAAATAGCGGCTCTTTATCTTCCTGATTATCCTTGTTGTAAGCCAGTGGCTGGCTTTTCATCAAGGTCAGCAGCGCAATTAAATGACCATTAACTCGGCCTGTTTTGCCGCGCACCAGTTCTGGTACATCGGGATTTTTCTTTTGCGGCATAATTGAAGAGCCGGTGCAGAAGCGGTCGGGCAGGTTGATAAACTGGAACTGAGCCGAGGTCCACAGAACCAACTCCTCCGACATGCGCGAGAGGTGAGTCATCAGGATGCTCGAGAAGGCGCAGAACTCAATCGCAAAGTCCCTGTCACTTACCGAGTCCAGAGAGTTCTCCGTAGGCTTGTCAAAAGACAGTGCCTCGGCAGTGAACTCCCTATTGATCGGATAGGTGGTTCCGGCCAGTGCAGCGGCGCCGAGCGGACTTTGGTTGAGTCGCTGACGGCAGTCCTGAAGACGGCTGTAGTCGCGCTCGAGCATCTCATTCCAAGCCAGCAAGTGGTGACCAAAAGTCACCGGCTGGGCTGTTTGCAGATGAGTAAAGCCGGGCATAATGGTATTGGCTTCATTGGCCGCCAACTCAACCATGCCGCGCTGCAGGCGAGTTAAAATCGGTGCAATCTGGTCGATCTGGTCGCGCAGCCAAAGTTTGATATCTGTGGCTACCTGATCATTGCGCGAGCGTCCGGTATGTAATTTCTTGCCGACAATACCGATTTTATCGGTTAGCGCAGCCTCGATATTCATATGCACATCTTCAAGGGGCACCGACCAGACAAATTCGCCGGATTCAATCTGTGTCTCGATCTCCTGCAAGCCATTAATAATCTGGTCGCGCTCATCGGCGGTTAATACACTGGCATTGCAGAGCATTTGCGCATGGGCGATCGAACCCTGAATATCCTGGCGATAGAGGCGCTGATCAAAATTCACAGAAGCCGTAAAGCGAGCGACAAACTCATCGACCGGTTCGTTAAATCGGCCTCCCCAAG
>JABBBF010000086.1:0-6374 GCA_018607545.1 SAR92 clade bacterium
CACCTGCGGCTGGATGATGTGGAACTGGCTGGTGAGTGGACTGGCCTCGGAAGCCACGCTGGTTTTATATGACGGATCACCC
Organism: SAR92 clade bacterium; assembly: GCA_018607545.1. Next base: position 83 of record JABBBF010000086.1, read on the forward strand.
TTCTATCCCCAGCCGGCATCGCTGATCGATATGGCTGAGCAAGAGCAGGTAAGCATATTTGGCACTAGCGCCAAATATATTGCCGCCCTGGAAAAAGCTGGGGTAAAGCCAAAAGAAACCCATAATCTGCAACAGTTAAAAGCCCTGCTCTCGACCGGCTCGCCACTTTCCCATGAAAGTTTTCGCTATGTGTATCGGGATATAAAAGCCGATCTCTGCCTGGCATCAATTTCTGGTGGCACAGATATCCTCTCCTGCTTTGTGCTCGGCAACCCCTGTCTGCCGGTCTGGGAGGGAGAAATTCAATGTCGCGGTCTGGGGATGGCGGTAGAGATTTGGAATGATCAGGGCGATCCGGTTATCGAAGAAAAAGGCGAGCTGGTGTGCACCAAACCCTTTCCCAATGCACCGATTTATTTCTGGAATGACCCAGACAATAAAAAATACCTGAGTGCCTACTTCGACACCTATCCGGGCATCTGGGCACAGGGTGATTATGGCGAAATAACCGCCCATAATGGGGTTATTATTCACGGTAGATCCGATGCGGTGCTAAACCCCGGCGGCGTAAGAATTGGCACTGCGGAAATCTACCGCCAGGTAGAAAAGCTCGATGAGATTGTCGACAGTATCTGTATTGGCCAGACCTGGGAGGATGATGTGCGCGTTGTTCTGTTTGTGGTATTGCGAGAGGGGGTAACGTTGAGCGATGAGTTACAAAAGAAAATCCGCAGCACTATCCGCCGCGAGACCACACCTCGACATGTGCCGGCCAAAATTATTGCAGTTGAGGATATTCCGCGAACCATCAGTGGCAAAATTGTCGAACTGGCAGTGCGCAAGGTGGTCCACAATCAACCGGTGAACAATACAGATGCTCTGGCCAATCCCGAGGCGCTGGATCAGTTTAAAAATATTGCCGAGCTGTTGGTTTAGAGCTACAGGTTTAGCTTGTATTTAGAGCCTGTCGTAGCGGGTGAGGTTATTAATCCGAATCACCGCCTGGACTTCATGGACATATTTTTCCCGCAACTCTGAATACTCGAGCAGGTTTTCCGCCAGCTGGTAACCGCTGGCAGAATTCTCCTCGCTGCGCAGGCTTGCACGAGCAACGCGAAGATCAGTATAGGCACGATGGGTATTGATATTGCGAATATAGGATTCGACTGATTCCGAGACCGTGGTGAATTTTGCCACCTCGTGATGGCTGCCAGAATTGCGCTGCAGTGGAACAAGGCCACAGCCTTTCTTGTAACACCACTGGCCAAACAGGTTGTTCCCCTGCACCGCAAACCGCGAGGTCCCCCAGGCGGATTCAATCGCCGCCTGAGCCAGCGCCAGAGAGGGTGGCACCGGGTCAACTCTCAATAACAACTGTTCGATAATCTGCAAATCACTGCGGTTTTCTCTATCGATATAATAATCTTCAGCTAATCCATCGAGCTCCAGTTGCTCAAAAAACGATAAGTTATCAACATTATTTAGCAACACTTCAAGTTGCTTTCGGTCCTCTATGACAAGCTGATTACTCTGTTTTACCAGCGGTAATATATAGTCAAAAAAAGCGCTCTTCTTTTCCTTCACCTGAGTGTAATGGGAAAAATCTGGAAGAGGATTTCTATCGATAATTACCACAGCAAAAACTGCAACTATGAAAATCGAGATACCTAAAAAACTACTTTTTGAACGCATGGCAAGCCTGTGGAGAATTCTGTTCCTTACACTCTATATATAAGCTTACAAAAAATAAAACAAAGCTTAAAAATTGACGATTATTTTTTATACCCTTCCTATCACATATTTTATTTCGCCGGTTTAATTTAGTGCATTCAATTATTTTTTTGCACCAATTTAAGGCGTTTTAAAATCTCTTATTAATATTTAATTTTTATCTGGCCGACAGGCTTTTTCTAATGATAGTCTTGGTAAATCCCATGTTTTCAAGAGCAAAATCCCAGCAATTACCTCCGGCCCTATTAACAATGAACAGTGAAACACCCCAGCAGAAAAATGACTCTGGATGGCTTGCTGAACTCGAACTCGACTACGCGGTTCGACGCGGCAAGACCTGTCTGGTGGAAAAGAAACAGCGCGGCCCACTGACACTGCAGCGGCCGTTTTATCCCGAAGGCGATATTTGCCACAGCTACCTCCTCCACCCCCCAGGCGGCGTGGTTGGTGGGGATAAGCTAAAAATCAGGCTGCGGACTGCGGTCGGCGCTCACTGCCTGATCACCACCCCAGGGGCTACCAAGTTCTATCTTTCAAAGGCCGATCTCAGCAGTGAACAGTCGCAGGTAATTTCTGTTGCCGAGGATTCAGTTGTCGAGTGGTTGCCGCAACAAAATATATTTTTCCCCGGCGCCCGGTCAACTTTAAGCACACAAATTAATATTGCACCAGGGGGAAAATTTATCGGTTGGGAGATGCACTGTTTTGGACGCCCTGCCAATAAGGAAAAATTCCATTCGGGCAGTATTAGCAGCCGCACAGAGATCAATATTGATGGTGAACTGCGTTTGGTTGAACAGCTTTACACGGAGGACGGCTCTCTAATTGAGTCTGCCAGCGGTCTGCGCGGTAGGGCTATGCAGGGCAGCCTGATAGCTGCCCCCTGCAGCCAGGATCAGCGCGACCAGTTGGAACACATATTGCATTCTTATCTCCACCCGGATTCGATCGGCCTAACTCTGGTCGACGAAGTTCTGGTAATCAGGGTATTGGGCGATCATATAGAACCCATACTGGAAAAATTTACCCAACTATGGTTCCAGCTGCGAACAGAGTGGATAGAGAAAAAACCCTGTCCACCGCGCATATGGGACACCTAATTTAAGAACTTACCATGGAATTAACACCCCGCGAAAAAGATAAGTTGATGTTATTTACAGCCGCGCTTCTCGCCGAGCGCCGCAAAGCGCGGGGGCTGAAACTCAATTACCCCGAAGCTATCGCCTTTATCAGCGCCGCCATTCTCGAAGGCGCGCGCGATGGCCAAACCGTTGCCGAACTGATGGACTACGGACGCACCCTTCTCAGCGCCGATGATGTGATGGATGGCATACCCGAAATGATTCACGACGTGCAAGTAGAGGGAACATTTCCCGACGGCACCAAACTGGTCACTGTTCACAACCCTATCGTCTAGGAGAGGATCACTATGATTCCCGGAGAATTACAAACAGCAACTGGCGATATTGAATTAAATAGCGGACGCAATCTGTGCACCGTTAAAGTGGCCAATATAGGCGATCGCCCTATACAGATTGGCTCTCACTATCATTTTTTTGAAGTTAACGATGCGTTAATTTTTGACCGCCAACCCACCCTTGGCTACAGACTCAATATCGCCTCTGGCACAGCAGTTCGCTTTGAACCAGGACAGGAGCGAACGGTTCAACTGGTTGAGTACGCAGGCTCTGGCGATGTCTATGGCTTCCAGGGAAAAGTGATGGGCAGCGTTGCCGCTCAGACTTTAAATAAAGGCCAGGAGTAAATAATGCCAGGATCAATTTCAAGACAGGCCTACGCGGAAATGTTTGGCCCAACCACCGGAGACAAACTGCGTCTGGCGGATACCGAACTGTGGCTGGAGGTGGAAAAAGATTTCACCAACTATGGCGATGAAGTTAAATTTGGTGGCGGTAAAGTTATCCGCGACGGCATGGGGCAGAGTCAGAGACCCAGCGCAGAAACCGTCGATCTGGTGATTACCAACGCGCTGATCATTGACCACTGGGGCATCGTTAAAGCCGATGTCGGTATTAAAGACGGACGTATTTTCTGCGTAGGCAAAGCCGGCAATCCAGACACCCAGAGCGGTGTCGATATTGTGATTGGCGCTGGCACTGAGGTGCTTGCCGGTGAAGGTCATATTCTTACCGCTGGTGGCGTTGACTCACATATCCATTTTATCTGCCCCCAGCAAATTGACGAGGCACTGATGTCTGGTGTCACCACCATGCTCGGCGGCGGCACTGGGCCGGCAACTGGTACCAATGCCACCACCTGTACGCCCGGGCCGTGGAATATCCACCGCATGCTGGAAGCGGCAGATACAGTGCCGATGAATATTGGTCTGATGGGCAAAGGTAATGCCAGTCAACCAGAACCGATTCGCGAACAGGTCGAGGCTGGAGTAATGGGCCTAAAACTTCACGAGGACTGGGGCACGACACCAGCGTCGATAAATGAATGTTTAAATATTGCCGAAGAGACCGATGTGCAGGTGGCGATCCATACCGACACGCTCAATGAGTCAGGATTTGTCGAATCCACACTCGACGCTATCGGCGGCAGAACCATCCACACCTACCATACCGAAGGTGCTGGCGGTGGTCATGCCCCGGATATTATCAAGGCCTGTGGTGAGCCAAATATTCTTCCCTCATCGACTAATCCGACACGCCCCTACACGGTCAATACCGTCGATGAGCATCTGGATATGCTGATGGTCTGCCATCATCTCGACCCCAATATCGCCGAGGATGTGGCCTTTGCCGAGTCGCGGATTCGCCGCGAGACCATTGCCGCCGAAGATATTCTTCACGATCTGGGCGCCTTCTCCATGATTGCCTCGGACTCCCAGGCGATGGGGCGCGTTGGTGAAGTGATTATAAGAACCTGGCAGACCGCTCACAAGATGAAGGTGCAGCGCGGGCCTCTTGCGGAAGATTGCAACGCCGATAATAGCAGTGAAAATGATAATGAGCGTATTAAGCGCTATATCGCCAAGTACACCATCAACCCGGCAATCGCCCATGGTATTGCCCATGAGGTTGGCTCTATTGAGACTGGCAAGCTGGCTGATTTAGTGCTGTGGAAACCGGCATTTTTTGGCACCAAACCGGCGACAATTATCAAGGGCGGAATGATTGCAGCGGCACCTATGGGTGATCCCAATGCATCGATTCCGACACCGCAGCCAGTTCACTATCGCTCTATGTTTGGTTCGCTGGGCAAGGCCAACAACAATACGTCAATGCTGTTTTTATCCGCTGCCGCAGTCGAGGCTGGCGTGCCTGAACAGCTCGGCCTTAAAAGCCTGATTGGTACCGTTAAAGGCTGCCGCAATATCACCAAGAAAGATATGGTGCGAAACAGCTATCAACCGGAAATAGAAGTGGATTCCCAGACCTATGAGGTGCGTGCCGACGGCCAGCTGCTGGTCTGCGAACCGGCTACGGAACTGCCGATGGCGCAGCGCTACTTTCTATTTTAACTGGCCTATTCTAAGCATTTTATTTTAAGAAAAAATTATGATTCGTTTTACCAGCATTTTGCAAGATCAGGCAGCCCACAGCACGACACTGAGCCTGCCGATAAGAGAACGCACCAAGAGCCGCATCAAGGTAACTCTGGATGATGGTCGCGAGGCCGGGCTTTTTTTACCTCGCGGAGAGATCCTGCGCGGCGGTGATTTGGTGCAGAGCGCCGAAGGTCTGGTGGTACAAATTTGTGCTGCCCCGGAAACGGTTTCAACCGTCACCAGCGACTGCCCTCACGCCCTGGCAAGAGCCAGCTATCACCTCGGCAATCGCCATGTTCCACTGCAGATTGAACCTGAATTTCTGCGCTATCAACACGACCATGTACTCGATGAAATGGTAATTGGGCTGGGGCTCTCGGTTGCTGTTGAAGAGGCGCCTTTTGAACCTGAGGCCGGCGCTTATAAAAGTGCCGCTGGCCATAATCACAGCAATAGCCACGGCCATCATCATTAACTAACAATTTATTTATTACTTATAAGGCAAAAAAAATGACCCACCTTTTTAAACGAATAACCGTTATTGGCCTCGGTGTTTTTGGACAGTCTGCTGCTCAAGCGCATAACTCGGATGGCTCAATAAGCTCGGCTTTTCATTTTATAACCGCCCCGGATCATCTTGGTCTGGCCGCGCTTGTGGCTGCGCTGTTTTCTGCCGCTTACCTGCGCTTGAAAAAAAGCACAATAATTCGCGCCACTAAAAAATAATGCTCAACAACTCGCTCTCTGAGCTGAGGCTTTTTCAGCTGATCAGCCCATCCCTGCCCGTGGGAGGTTTTACCTATTCACAGGGTCTGGAGTGGGCGATTGAAGCCCAGTGGGTAACTGACACCAGCAGTTTAAAAGACTGGCTGCAGAGCGTACTCGCCAACAGTGTTGCAACCCTTGAGTTACCGATTTTAATCCGCCTATTAAACGCGTTTAACAATGCCGATGAGGCCAGCGTGGTGCGCTGGACTCAGTGGCTGATTGCCTGTCGGGAAACCATGGAACTTCGCAAGGAAGAACGCCAGCGCGGTGCTGCAC
>JABBBF010000086.1:6384-7726 GCA_018607545.1 SAR92 clade bacterium
GCCAACTCACTGGTATCGCCCTTGCCGCCAGTCAATGGAATATCGACTGCCAGCAACTCTGTCGCGGTTATAGCTGGAGCTGGCTGGAGAACAATGTTGTTGCCGGGGTAAAACTAATTCCTCTCGGGCAGACCCACGGCCAGCAGATTATGCTTGAACTGGCAGAGGATATTCCCGCGGCAGCTCTTCAGGCCGAAGAGATTAAAGACGCTGATATACGCAGTTCGACACCGGCGATGGCAATTGCCAGTAGTCGCCATGAAACCCAATACACCAGACTTTTCAGGTCTTGAACAGAATTAGGAATTGACTATGAACCCTACTACAGCCCCACTGCGCATCGGAGTCGGCGGCCCGGTTGGCTCCGGCAAAACCGCTCTTCTCGAAGCCCTATGTAAAACCATGCGCGATCAGTACAACCTGGCGGTGGTGACCAACGATATCTACACCCAGGAAGATGCGATTATTTTGACCCGCGCTGAGGCGCTGGACGCGGACCGTATTATCGGTGTTGAAACCGGTGGCTGTCCGCACACCGCAATTCGCGAAGATGCTTCGATGAATCTGGCTGCTGTCGAAGAGATGAGTCAGCGTCACGAGGGTCTGGATTTGATTTTTATTGAAAGTGGCGGAGATAATTTAAGCGCGACGTTTAGTCCTGAGCTGGCGGATCTGACGATCTATGTCATTGATGTTGCGGCGGGGGAAAAGATTCCGCGCAAAGGTGGCCCAGGCATTACCAAAGCCGATCTATTAGTGATTAACAAAATTGATCTGGCTCCCTATGTCGGTGCAAATCTGGACATTATGGATAGTGATACCAAACGTATGCGTCCGAACAATCCCTATGTATTTACCAACTTACATAAGCATACGGGTCTTAGCGATGTTATTGATTTTATCGTCGATAAAGGAATGCTGGCAGCCTGAGGCTGACAGCATTCTCTGTAATCATCCACAGGCCCATTGAGGGGAACATTCTGTTTCCCTCTGCGGTATAGAACAGTTTAGAGTTTTCGCACTGCCGCCACAAAAGATAAGTCTCCCCAACCCTTGAGATGAAATACTCTGTCGCAATCTATACGTCATATCGCGTAGTTCATATAGCCAAGTAACGAATAGTTGAACCTTTAGCTTTATTTGATAATGCACCTAATCTAATAAAAAAATTAAAATTTTTATTTGAATACTTGCCGGACTTTTTCAACGACTACAGAAAGCGGTCATCTCTCACTTAAACCCAAAGGTAAAACTATGAAATTAAACAAATTCATTAAAGCGACAGCGGCAGCTCTCTCCCTGACGCTATCATTTTCAGCTTTAGCTGCTGACACAATAAAAG
>JABBBF010000225.1:0-3540 GCA_018607545.1 SAR92 clade bacterium
GACTGGCGAAAGGGTAGGCGGTCCAGTCGGAGCTGGTAAAGGCATTCATAAAGGTGTTTAGGGAACGCCTGATCATCATAAAGAACGGGTCGCGCACCGGGTATTTCTCGCTGCCACAGAGCGCTGTATGTTCGAGAATATGGGCCACGCCAGTGGAGTCCATAGGCACAGTTCGCAGCGCCACCAGAAATACATTTTCCTTATTGTCTGCCGCCAGGTGGATATGCTGGGCACCGGTTACACGGTGGCGGTATTCCTCGTAGCGGAGTTTAAGGGAGGGTATTTCCTGCTTGCGTAAAAGCTCAAAGGCGGGGTTTGGACTGTTGCTCATAGAAGGTGACTGCTCTGTGGGTGTTGAATCTTTAGAAGGCAGCATTCTACTTGAAGAACAGGTCAGTGGAAATGCTACTTATTTTTGATTTGTAGAGCTGGTCTTTTCGGAGGTTCTATATCTTTGACGATAGTCTATAGGTGTTGTGTTTTCCCAGCGTTTAAAGGCGCGGTAAAAGGTGCTGGGTTCCGAGAAGCCGGTCAGGTAGACAATTTCACTGATATCTTCATCGGTTTTTGTCAGCAACCGCCGAGCCAGAGAGTGGCGGAGATTATTTAGCAGCTGCTGAAAGCTGGTGTCGGCGGTTTTTAGCTGATGTCTGAGTTGACGCGGCGTTATCTTGAGTTTTGCGGCAACAGTTTCCAGGCTGGCTGTGCCGCTTTCCAGCAGCGAGGCGATCAGGCTGTTCACATCGTCAATAAAGTCTTGCTGTTGCAACAGTGCTATATGCTTGTCTGCGACTTTAACATGCAGGTTTAAAAGCTCGGGGGCTGAGTTTAATGAGCGGTAGCTAAGTATTTCTTTCGCAAAGTAGATTCTGAATTCTTCACCACTAAACGCTACTTCGCATTGGAATATGCGCTCGTATTCAGCGATATCAGTGTTGGGGGCGTGTCTGAATATGATTTTTTCGGCTTTAAAGGCGCCATCGGTCACTGTCTTAAAACAGTTGATCAGGCCCAGTGACAGGGCTTCGATCAGATGTGAGGTAACAAACTTGTGTTCTGAAAAGTCGCCAGTCAGATAGGGTTTAGCTTGTTCAACAAGCTGTCCTTGAAGTGCATCGCTCACCAGCCGCTGATAGTCGATATTTCTGCGCAGCCCTTCGCCAAAGTTGGCGCTGCTCAGAAACAGGTACTCAATAATTTGTCCTTTGTAGGCGGGCATTTTTTCGCCAACATGCAGGCCTATACAGGGATCGCCTGATAGTTCGGCTGCAGCTTGCCAAAACCTTGGCTGTGCGGAAAACTGAGTGCGTAGATTGGCTTTGTAAAGACGCTCTGGCTGGAGCCCCGAGCGCTTGAGTACTTCATTGGCATCAATACCAAGATTAACTAGACCTTGGTAAGCAAGTCGTACTAAAGTCCCCGCATCAGTTAAAGCTGGCATACAATAAATCCAGGAAGTAAACGTCTATAATACATGATTGACCGAAATGACAAAATGATGTTTTTTTAGCGCCAATGACAGACAGGGAAAAAGTGATCAGGATGAACAATATGAGCAACCATCAAGCCGCAAATACAACGTCAGTTTCACCGCAGAAACCCTCTGTGTTAATTGATAGCCCCCCCTGTCTACCGGCACTAATCGGTAAATTGGCGCTAAAGTCGTCCACGTACCAGCTAACTGATCCACTGCCAGCGTTAAAATCGCAACATGATGATTTACATATAGACCCTAAACATCTGGCCAGTTTTAGAGCCGTCTGCGGCTTTAAAACGGGCAGTAAGATTCCTGCCACCTATTTGCAGGCACTGGCAATGCCTCTTGTTCTGAATATTATGAGTAACAGCCAGTTTCCCCTTCGGGCAATGGGTATGGTGCATCTGCGCAATAAAGTCTCCGTCCTAAGAAACTTCGACCACAGCCAGCCAATTAAGCTGACCGCCTCAATTGGCAGTTCGTCATTGAGCAGTCGTGGTTTGGAGTGGAATGTTGATTTTACTGCCAGGGTTGATGATCAGTTAGTTTGGTCAGGTTCTTCTAGCTATTTACACAACTGTGAAACAGGGATATCGAGCCGGGAAAAACCAAAATTGATTCGCGGTGATAATCCTCAGGACTGGTTCGTGCCAAATGGTATAGGGCGACGTTACGGCCTAATCTCAGGGGATTGTAATCCAATTCACCTCGCAGATTTGACGGCTAAAATGTTTGGTTTTAAATCTGCGATTGCCCATGGTATGTGGAGTAAGACACGCTGCTTAGCAGCGCTGGAGACTCAGCTGCCCGAGTCAGGCTACGCGGTTGAAGTCGCCTTTTATCGGCCGCTGTTTCTTCCCTCTAAAGTAAAGTTTTACACTAAAAATCTTGAAACTGGACAGCATTTTTCACTGTTTAATGACATGGGTGAAAAAGCTTATCTCACCGGCTTAATTACATAGGTATCTTTTATGCCCGATTACAAAGTTCCCGTAAATGACTATTTGTTTCTGTTTAACCAGGTCTTGGATATGCAGAGTAAATATCAACATATCGAGGGTGGTGCTGAAGCCACGCCGGATATGTTGGAGGCAATTTTTTACGAGGCCGCCAAGTTTTGTGAAAACGAACTGGCGCCTATCTACCAGAGCGGAGATGAAGGCTGTACCTGGAATGATGGCGTAGTCACAACACCTGCAGGTTTTAAGGAAGCCTATGCCAAGTTTATCGAAGCTGGCTGGACTACCTTGACAGGGGATCCTGAGTTGGGTGGGCAGGGTTTGCCTTCATCTCTTAGTATTGCGGTCAACGAGATGTTGACCACCGCCAACTGGGCCTGGGCCATGTATCCGGGTCTCAGCGAAGGCGCTATTGCCACACTGGAGACCAGTGGCACCAAACAACAGCAGCAGGATTACCTGGTCAAGCTAATCAGCGGTGAGTGGAGTGGCACCATGTGTCTGACCGAGCCCCACTGCGGTACAGATCTGGGCCAGATGAAAACTAAAGCGACACCCAATGATGATGGCAGTTACAGCGTCAATGGTACCAAGATATTTATCAGTGCCGGCGAGCATGACCTGACCGAAAATATTGTTCATATAGTACTGGCGAAACTGCCCGATGCACCCGCCGGCACCAAAGGTCTCTCTCTGTTTATTATTCCCAAGTTCCTTCCCGCTGAAGATGGGTCAGTGGGAGAGCGCAATGGCGTCAAATGCGGCTCAATCGAACACAAGATGGGTATCCACGGCAATGGTACGGCTGTACTTAACTTTGATGACGCCAAAAGCTTTTTAATTGGCAAGCCCCATGAAGGCCTTGCGGCGATGTTCACCTACATGAACGTCGCGCGAATAGGTACTGCAAGTCAGGGCGCTGCAGCCGCAGAGCGCTCCTATCAGGGCGCTGCAGCCTATGCTCGCGAGCGTCTGGCGATGCGTTCCCTCTCCGGCGCTAAAAATCCGGATGGTCCAGCGGACGCAATTATTGAGCATCCCGATGTCCGTCGCATGTTGCTCACCCAGCGAGTGATTGCCGAGGGTGGTCGTGCGATGGTTGCC
>JABBBF010000225.1:3550-7634 GCA_018607545.1 SAR92 clade bacterium
AAGCCAGTTTGCCGACCTCTACAGTGGCGGTAAAACTTCTCAGGTTCGCGATGCTGCGGAAGCCCGTCTCGGTTTTTGCACACCGATCCTCAAGGGTTTTATCACTGAATTAGGTGTTGAGGCAGCAAACCATGGTGTGCAGGTTTTTGGTGGTCATGGCTATATCAAAGAGTGGGGCATGGAGCAGATTCTGCGCGATAGCCGTATTGCGACTCTCTACGAGGGAACAACCGGCATTCAGGCACTGGATCTGGTTGGTCGCAAAGTCCTGATGGATAAGTTTAAGCAGTTGAATACTTTTACCGGTGAGATGTTTAAGTTTGCCGGACAGTTCTTACCCTGGAAGTCTGAAGGAAAAAATAAAACCTTGCGCAAGCAGGCCTGGGCAGTTACCAAACTGGCGCTGAAATGGCGTTATTTGGCGCTTCGTCTGGGAATGCGTGCGAAAAAGAATCCGGACAATGCCGGTGCGGCGTCTGTCGACTTCCTAATGTTCTCCGGATACGCTTATATGGCGTTTATGTGGTTGCAGATGAGCGCAGCGGCGAGCAGGCAATTGCAGGCTGGTGAGGGAGAAAAGTCATTCCTCGAGGGCAAGCTCCACACTGCCGAGTTTTTCTTTGAGCGTATTCTGCCTCGCGCTGATGCTCATGCTAAAACCATGGGTGCGGGCATTGATAGTGTGATGGGTATGCCGACCAGTTATTTTGAATAGGCCTACACCTTGCTCTCACTTTAAACCCTGCGGTTAACAACGCGGGGTTTATTGCATTGCTCCTTCGGGTTTAAAGACTACAGGAAAAGCGCTATGGAATTTTCAGATGCCGTCCATGCAAGACATTCTTATCGGGGTTTTACACCTAAAGCCGTTGACGAAAAAACCTTAAAAGAGGTTTTTGAGCTGGCCAGTTGGGCGCCATCTAATTGCAATGTTCAGCCCTGGCATGTGCATGTGGTCTCCGGTGAGGCCTGTGATCGATTGCGAAAGAAAATGAAAGCCGCCGCCATAGAAAATCCCAACGGTAATTCTGATTTCCCATGGCAGGGTAAATTCACAGGCCCATACCGCGAGCGCCAAATCTGTTCAGCGCTGGGGCTATGGGAGTATCAGGGGGTTACTCGCGAAGATCGCGAAAAGCGTGCCTGGTCGTGGATGCGCAACTTTGAGTTTTTTGATGCGCCCCATGTGGCCTTTATTTTTGTTACCGACGAATTTCCCGAGACACTGCGTCTCGCTGCCGATGTGGGTATGTATGCCCAGACGCTGATGCTGGCACTGGCCAATGCCGGCATTGGCTCCTGTCCGCAGACCTCAATTAGTTGTTTTCCAGATATGGTTCGCGAGGAACTGGGTGTCGAAAGCAAATTTAAACTTTTGATGGGGCTGTCATTTGGCTATGCAGATAAAACAGATCCTGCCAATAATTTTCGCACCGAGCGCGAGCCCCTCGAAGATACAACGATTTTTCATTGCTGAACTTTTTAGCTACATATTTTAGCTACATATTTTAGCTCAGGCCGCCTGCACCTGATTGCGGCCACTGGCTTTGGCGCGATAGAGTGCTTTATCGGCTTTTTTCAGTACCTGATCAAATTGTCCGCCGCCATCACTGCTCGCCACTCCGATGCTGACGGTCAGTCGCAATTCACCATTGCGGCGGCTGGCACCTCGGCGTTTTTCACCCTGTTTTGAGGCTTTGGGGCGATGCTTTTTATCGCGAATAACCATGTCGTAATTGGCGACGGCCTGACGGATGTTTTCCAGTGTCTCAATCACCTCTTCTCTGGATTTACCCTTAAATAGCAGGCAGAACTCCTCGCCGCCATAGCGAAAAGCTTTGCCTCCATCGGCTGCTCTGCGCAGTAATCCAGCGATAACACGCAATGCCTGGTCGCCGAGATCATGGCCGTATTGATCATTGATCTTTTTAAAATAATCCGCATCTACCATCGCCACCGAATAGCTGCCGCGCAATGTTTTGGCGCTCTGTTTTAGCGCCCGGCGATTACCTATTTGGGTCAGCTCATCGCGATAGCCGATACTCAGCAGGCTGCCGGTCAGGTTAATACTTAGCAGAACCCCAATGCCAGTGAACATAAAGGCCGAAATATTGGTGAGGTTAATCCAGCCAAAAGTAACGTAGCTCATAAGAGTACAGCCGAGCAGTGAACTCTCCAGAGGCTGTTGTCTGTAGATACAGAGTCCAATGCAGATAGTAAAAGCGACAAGGTAGAGCAGGGTTGAAACAGCTGGCAGGTGACTGCCAAAAATGGATCCTTCAAGAGCTTGCTGCGCCGAGGCGAGAAATAGATCTCTATCAAAAGCCAGTAATCGCGCGAGTAGAATAACGAGCACCGGTGCCAGAACAATTGCAGCTATACCCAGCGGTTGACGGCAGTTCTGCTCGGGCATAAAGGCAAAGCCAAGTAGCAGGCAGGGCAACAGTAGGTTAAGTAGGTAAAAGACTTGGGCGGCGGGCTGGGTTTGCAGCGGAACTTGCAGCTGTGATTGGATCAGCCAGTAGACGCAGAGCATGCTGATGGTGGCGCCGGCTTCCAGTGCATGGTTGCTTAACAGTGCCAGCACTGCAGCCAGCATAAGAAGTATATAGGGCAGTTGCAGAAGCAGAAATGTCAGGTCTTGAGTACCGTTACCCGGACCCATATTGAGTAGCTGATGCCGCGATATTAAAGCTGCAGCGAAGCAGGTTGCGGGCATAGCCAGACGCATAATAATAGGAGACATGGGTTGCAGCAGTGCTTCCTTGTGAATACTCCTTTTATAGTAGCAAAGCATGGCTGAATCGCCACAGAGCTTCTTTTGATGATCGTCTTTAGAATTGCCTGTTATGCGCTAAGAATCTGCACTATCCCTGCAAGGCTGGTAGTTAGCAGCACGCCACCGAGTATCTGGTAGAAGCGCGCATTGGTCTGCTGCAACAGCTTTTGATGAAAGCGCAGACCAATAAAATGTCCTATAGCGGCAAAGGGCAGCAGCCAGAGTGCTGCAGCAAACTGCAGGTCGACACCAGCATAGGCAAAGGCGCACAATTTAATACTGACCAGCACTGTCCACAGCACAAACAAGGTGTTGCGGAATTCGTGGGATTTTATATGGCGCATGGCGACGGCGATAACCAGCGGCCCGCCAATCAGGGAAGTGCCACTGATATAGGCACCGAGAATCAAAAATAGTATATCCAGTGTGCGGCTATTGCTCTGCAGAGGTCGACCAATAATATAGGTCAGCGAATAAGCGCCTATTAAGAGAAAGATAATACAGTTCATCAAATCAGACGGCAGCATCAGTAATCCGATAACCCCGGCTAATTTGGGGATAATCATAATGAGCAGTGCATAGCGGACAAAACGCCAGTTAACACTGGGCTGATTGTTTTCAGTGCCAGTGTCCTGCTTTGATGACAGCTGATAGGGTAATAGGGTTAACGAGGCAAAAAATAGCAGGTGTATAGAGATAATCGGCAGGAAAAACAGCGGGTCATTGTGAATCAGCAATAAAAACGGGATGGTAAACAGCGCCCCGCCAAAGCCAAGCCCGGAGCGGACAAAACCGCTCCAGATAAATACCAGAACAATTAAAAGGTACTGTTGCCAGAGAAGCTCTATCAATGGCCGCAGCCACCGCTGCCATGGACATGACCGTGGGCGATCTCTTCTTCAGTAGCAGCGCGAATATCGATAATCTCTACGTCGAAATGGAGATTTTTACCAGCCAGGGGATGGTTCATATCGACATCCGCATTAAATTTTCCGACCTTGATAATCGTGCCGGGTTTTACGCCTTTATCGGTGTTCACGTTAATAGTTTGGCCAGCGCTTAACTTGCCTTCATGCTTGAGATATTTCGTGGGAATACGCTGGGTATTATTGACATTGCGCAGTCCATAGCCATCGGCAGGCATCACCATAAAGTTGCGCTTCTCGCCGACTTCTGCGCCCTTAATCGCCGTTTCAAATCCGCGAATCATCTGGCGGTGACCCTGCAGATAAACCATTGGCTCATCATTGTCGTAAGTTTTATCGAGAATGGCTTCATTATCATCTTTCAGCTGATAATGAAGGG
>JABBBF010000126.1 GCA_018607545.1 SAR92 clade bacterium
CGGCGACTGGATTGTCTGGAAACCCAATTTTTTATTACTGGTCACCATGGGCTGGATTTTTCATCGACCCCTGGAGTTCGGAATATTTTTTGCCGCCGGCGTTGGTTTGCTGGCGGACTGCTTGTTGCAGACGACACTGGGCCATTCAGTTCTGGTATTTTCCCTGTGCGCTACTCTGGTGGTAGTGGTCAGTCGTTGGATAAAGTATCTTTCTATGATTCAGCGCAGTCTGTTGGTCTATTTGATTATTCTTCTGGTTGGCTTTCTTGAATCCGCTTTTTTTCTTTTCTATGGACTCCCCTTTGCGATGGATAATCTGCTGATGAAAACACTTTTCTCAGCATTGATCTGGCCGGTTATCGATAAATTGATTGCTAGAACCTGTTCTGATGACCGCTGAGGATTGATTTTGGATTTAACTGCCCCCCAGCTTTTACTCGCCTCGGCCTCTCCCCGTCGCAGTGATCTTCTGAGACAAATGGGAGTTAGTTTTAAGGTGCTGGCAGTGGATATCGATGAAAGTCGTCGTGGCGATGAATCACCGGTTGAATATGTGTCTCGCCTGGCGATGGAAAAAGCTCGGGCGGGTTTTAAGCGTCAGGACGCAAAGTTGCCGAGTCTGGGGGCTGACACTATTGTGGTTTTTGACGGGCAGATTTTTGGTAAGCCTGTGGATCAGGCACATGCTGAGGCAATGCTAATGACGCTGTCTGGCAAGGCTCATAGTGTCTTTACTGCAGTGGCTGTAGATAATGGTTCGGGTGCAGCTGTGGCTGTTTCTGAAACCCTGGTTAAGTTCCGCACAATTAGCCAATCTGAGTGTCTGATTTATTGGCAGACCGGTGAGCCCGAGGGCAAGGCCGGCGCCTATGCGATTCAGGGTTGCGGCGGTATTTTTGTTGAAAAGCTCGAAGGCAGTTACAGTGGTGTAGTGGGGTTGCCACTGGCAGAGACTGAACAGCTATTGAATAAGTTCTCAGTACCGCTTTGGAATAGTAGTCAGAAATAAATACTTAACTGTTAAGCGCAAGTCCTGAGAGCTAACTATTACGTGCTAAAAAAATAGATTTTGGAAATACCATGAGCCAGGAAATACTAGTTAATATCACGCCTATGGAAACCCGTGTCGCCCTAGTTGAGAACGGTGTGCCCCAGGAGATTCATGTCGAGCGCAATAATAAGCGTGGCCTGGTGGGCAATATCTATAAGGGTAAGGTGGTTCGAGTGCTGCCCGGTATGCAGGCGGCATTTATTGATATTGGTGAAGCGCGTACGGCATTTTTACATGTCGATGACCTGGTTCAGCGCAACCATAAAAAGACCGATGCAGAGCCGACGGATATTTCCCGCCTGCTTCACGACGGTCAGCAGCTGGTTGTTCAGGTGATAAAAGATCCGCTGGGCTCAAAAGGTGCAAGGCTGTCTGCGGAGCTCTCAATAGCCTCTTACAATTTGGTTTATATGCCTGATGTAGAGCATATTGGTGTATCTCAGCGTCTTGAAGATGAAAAGGAGCGCGGGCGACTCAAAACAACACTGGCTGCAGTGGTCGATGAGCTGCAAGTGGGTGGTGGCTATATCCTGCGCACGGTTGCCGAGGGCGCAACAGAAGAAGAGTTGCGCAATGCAGTGGGATTTCTCAATCGGGTCTGGGATGATCTTCTCGAGCGAAAGGTTAATGCCCAGGCACCTTGCTGCCTGTATGAAGATCTGCCTCTCTACAAGCGTGTTCTGCGGGATATGGTTCGACCCGAGGTCGAGAAGATCCGTGTTGATTCCCGCGAGATTCTCGAAAAGCTGACCTCTTTTGCGAATAAATTCAATCCGGAAATTGTCCGTTTGCTCGAGCACTACCCCGGGGAGCGACCGCTGTTTTATCTGTATGGTATAGAGGATGAAATCACCAAGGCGCTTCAGCGCAAGGTTGTCCTCAAGTCTGGTGGCTCTCTGGTGTTTGACCAGACCGAGGCGATGTCGACGATCGATGTGAATACCGGGGCTTTTGTCGGGCGTCGCAATCTTGAAGAAACTATCTATAAAACCAATCTTGAAGCGGCAGTGGCTATCGCCCGGCAGATGCGTATGCGCAATCTGGGCGGCATTATTATTGTCGATTTTATCGATATGCAAAATGCTGAGCACCGCCGTCAGGTGCTGCGCGCGTTCGAAAAAGCGCTGGCGCGAGATCGGGTTAGAACAACAATTTCAGGTGTGACTGAGCTTGGGTTAGTGCAGGCTACACGCAAGCGAACCAGCCAGAGTCTCGGGCAGATTATGTGTGTCGAGTGCCCAACTTGCGAGGGGCGCGGTTATGTTAAGTCCGCTGAGTCGATCAGTTACGAAATACTTCGTGATATCCTGCGTGCTGCCCGCGCCTATGAATGTGAGGGTTTACAGGTATTGGCCTCGGCCCCGGTGATTGAGCATCTGTTAGATGAAGACTCCAGCCAGGTGGCAGATTTAGAACAATTTATCGGTCGCACAATTCAGTTCAGAGTTGAAAGTCTCTATCCTCTCGAACAGTTTGATATTATTCCGGTGTAAGCAAACATGGCTATGGCGAAGATGGGTAAAGCATTTAAAAGAGCGATGCGCTGGCTGTGGCTGACCCTGGCCCTGCTGATTATCGGCATGGTAATACTGGTGGTTATAGGTCGCCAGATGATTGCCAGTGTCGACAATTTCCGTGCCGATATCCAACAAATTATCCAGGATCAAACCGGCCTGCGGATTGAACTCGGCGAACTTAATGGCGAGTGGCCGCGACTTGTCCCCATTCTAGATATACAGAGCGCGGTAATTTTTACCGAGGACAACTCTCCTGCGGTTGTTATCAATGGCGGCCGAGCTAATCTGGACCTGTTTGAGACTATTGTGCGCAGAACGCCAATCTGGCGAGAACTTGTGGTTGATCGTTTGCAGTTAACCATGGTCGAGGACGAGGGAGGCCGCTGGGGGCTTAAAGGTTTTAGTGGTAACTCCGACGCTGACCTTAGTCTTTTTGTAGATTCGCTCTCCTACAGTCAGTTGATCCACTTCCAGGATGTACAGGTTGTGTTGCAGTTTTTTTCGGGCAAGACGATGCTGCTCAGCGGTCGCAATGTGGCCATGGAAAATGCCGATGATTTTCATCGCGCAGAGCTTTCGGTAATTCTCTCTGAACAGGAATCGCTGCTCAGCGAAGCTGATGCGTCAATGCAGGATCAAAGCCCGGCTTACTTATTGATTGAGGGGCATGGTGATCTCGCCGATATAGAGAGCTTTTTCGCCGAGGGCTATTTCCGCTTTGATGACTTTAACCTCTCCGAGCCGCTGGCCGACCTGGCCCGATCACTGCTGCCAAGCCTATTCGCCAATCTCTCCGATTTTGATGCCAATGCCAATGGCGAGATTTGGTTTGCTATTCACCCCGGTGGCTCTGCTGATTTTGAAGGCATGCTGTCTATAGGCGAGATTCCATTAATCTGGCTGGCCGATGTGCCGCCACTCACAGATATTGAGACCGAGATTACTGGCTGGTATACCCCCGCGTCGGATTGGGGGCTGAGACTGCAGGGATTTGATCTCAGCTGGTCAGGTGCTGAGATAGAGCCTCTCGATTTAGTCTTTACCCAGCGTTTGGGCTCTCACTGGCAGGACTTTGATATATTGGTAAACCACCTGAATTTAACACTGATATCTGAGCTGCTTTCCAGTACGCAGATTGCCGATAAGAAAGTCTTAAATGCTGTGGAAAAACTGCAGCCTCAGGGTGTTATCAATGCGCTGACTCTGGGTCATGATCACGTTGGATACTATGCCTCAGCTAATCTTGAACAGATAGATTTTGCTTCCTGGAAAAAGTCGCCGGCTGTTAAGGGGTTGGATGGTTATATAGAAATTTATGGTGACCGCGGCCTTTTCTCATTTGCTGACAGCGATGGTTTTGAGGCCTATTTTCCCTCTACTTACAAGGACTACCTCACCATTGATGAGGCGACGGGATCGATTAATGTAGCCTGGGAGGCGGACGATCAGTTGCTGACTGTTCGCAGTAATATTATTCGTACGAAGTTGGATGCCGGCAGTTCAAATATTATGTTTTCCGCTCAGCAGACCATCCCTTCGGGCGGCAACCCTCCAGATATCAGCCTGTTGATCGGCGCGCGTAACCTGGATGCCCGGCAACGCAATAAATACATGCCTTATAGAATGTCGGCGCAACTCGATAAATGGTTGAAAGAGTCGATAGTAGATATTGATGTCGAGGAGTTTGGTCTGCTAATACGCAATAGTCCGCCCAGATCTGATCGAACTTCACAGACTACCCAGATGATAATGAAAACCAGTGGCGGGCATATCAATTACGATCCCAACTGGACAGGTATTCGCGATGCAACCAGTCTGTTATTGATCGATGATCGTTATACCGAGGTAGCAATGAAATCGGGCACTATTGGCAGTGCTGACATCAGTGATGCTAGGGTTGTCTATTCTAGAGACAGTGCCGACAACCAGTCTTATCTATATGTCGATGCTCAGGTCGCAGGTGATCTAGCCGAGGTGATAAATATTCTTGCGAATTCTCCCCTTAAGGACAATGTCGCTGGTATCAGTGACTGGGATTACAGTGGCAAAACCCTCAGCCAGCTGGACCTGGCTATTCCCATGTCAAAGAAAAGGGGCGCTGATTCTGTTGAACCGGGTAGCAAGCTGCCAGGGGGCAAATACAATGTTTCGACGATCATTGATAAGGGTTCCATAAGCATTCCCGATCGACCGATCAGCATGACTGATATTCAGGGGCAGCTGAATTTTTCTGTGCAGGATGGTCTCTATGGAGAGGACATCAGAGGCAATTTTTGGCAGCGGCCAATGGTGACCAGACTCTACAAGACTGGCAGCGAGCAGAAGATTGCCTTTAGCGGTGATCTGCTGCCGGAGAGTCTGAATCAGCTGGTTGATTTTCCATGGCCGAAAGTCGTTGTTGGCGCAGTGCCTATTGATGGATCCATTACTATTCCTACTGCCAATAAAGATTCGAGTCAGGCTATAACTCTGCAGATCAGCAGTCAGTTGCAGGGCGTTGGCCTTGAATTGCCGGTGCCTCTGGTTAAATCTGCCGAAGAGTCACAGGCGCTGGATATGACCTTCTATTTCACGCCTGAGTTTGAGCGTCTTACCGGAACACTGGCGGGTAAGGCCAACTCTTCACTGCTGCCGAATTCTGATCCTAGCTCTGATCTTAGCTTTGATCTGCGCTTTAATAATGCTCAATTCAGTGCAGGGCAGATCAGTTATGACCGGCCTATGGTTGAGCCTGTAGAGAATATATTGCAGCTATCAGCTTATCTTCCCACCACAGAATTAGAACTCTGGCAGCCACTAATAGGCCTTTTTGAGCGCTCCGACGCCGAGACAGAATCCAGCTGGCAAACGGTTTTTGATCTGCGTTTTGATCAGTTGGAACTGGCGTCTTTCCAGCTAAAAGATATTGCCGCAAAAGCCTCATTGTCTAAGCAGTGGGTGGATATTGACCTGAGTAGTGATCTGGTCGACGGACAGCTGTTAATTCCGCTCGCTGAATCAGTGCAGGTACCGAAGATTAATCTGAGCCGCCTCAATTTGCCTGAGGCACTGCTTAAAGAAAAGGTCAGTGCATCGGCAATTGATCCGCGCCGTTTTCTCGCTCTGGATGTCGCCATAGATGAGTTAGTGATCGGTGAAAACAGCTGGGGCTCGCTGTCCTTTGAATTGCGACCAGAAGTCTCCGGCGCGGCCTTTAATCAGATTAAAGGCAACCTGTTCGGCCTAAAGCCCGGTGCCTTTGAGGATCAGCCGTCGACAGAGTTTTTCTGGAAATACGATGGTACAAACTATGCCAGCCGACTTGTCGGCCCAGTGGCTGTCGAAAATATTGGTGAATTTTTGAGCTCAGGCCTGGGCACGCCAAAAATTGTCGACAGTGAGTCGGGGCGCCTGGTTTTTGATCTCGCCTGGCAGGACCAGCCATGGAAAATCTCCCGAGAAAATATAACCGGCGACTTTGAAATCAAACTGCGAGAGGGTAGTTTTTATAAGTCTCCGGGCGGCTCTGGTGCAGTGTTAAAAATGGTCAGCCTGGTCAATTTTGCCAACTGGTTGCGGCGCCTGAAGCTGGATTTTTCCGATGTGGTTGGACAGAATCTCGCCTATAACAGCCTCAATGGTACCTTGCATTTTGAGCAGGGTGTTGCCAGCTTTAGAGATCCACTGCGTATGAAGATGCCCTCGGGGCGCATGAGCATGGCCGGTGATTTTGATCTGCTCAACGAGCAGGTCGATGGTCGTCTGGTGGCAACGCTGCCGGTGGCGACCAATCTGCCCTGGGTGGTGGCTCTGCTGGGGGGATTGCCCGCTGCCGCCGGTGTCTATGTCACCAGTAAGTTGGTTGAAAAGCAGGTCGATAGACTGTCGAGTATCAGTTATAAAATATCCGGCTCCTGGGATGATGTCGATGTTGAGGTCGACCGTATATTTGCCTCGGACCTCAAGGATGAAAAGCCCCAAAAGCAGAAGAGTGAGCCAAAGCAAAAGGAAGAGCCAGATAATGATTCAGATAATGATTCAGAGCCTAGCCAAGAGTAACGCTTTAATTGCCGCAGCAGTTCAGCTGCGACCCGGTGACTCAATCGAGCACAGCCTCAACAACGCCTCCGCGATGATTCAGCGCGCCGTCGATAAGGGTGCAGAATTAGTTGTACTCCCGGAGAACTTCGCCCATCTGGGTTGCGATGATTTCACCGCTATTGGCCAAGCTGAGTCAACGCCCCAGGGGTTGGTGCGACAGTTTTTATCAGATCAGGCGCGCCAGCAGGGCATCTGGCTGGTGGCCGGAACGCTGCCGGTCAGCGACCATGGACAGTCAAAACCCTATGCCCGCTCTCTATTGTTTGATCCCCAGGGCAATCAACGCAGCTCTTATAACAAGATTCATCTATTTGATGCTGCGTTGGAAAAGTCCGAGCTCAGCGATGGACAGCAGAGCAGCTATCGCGAATCGGATAATTTTAGCAGCGGTTCTGACATTGTGGTGGCACAGACAGATCTTTGCACTCTGGGTATGACGGTCTGTTATGACCTGCGCTTTGCCGAGCTCTACCGTCAGTTGGCGGATCGAGGCGCACAAATAGTTACGGTGCCGGCGGCCTTTACCGCAGCCACCGGCAGGGATCACTGGCTGCTGCTGCTACGTGCTCGAGCGGTGGAAAATCAGCTGTTTGTGATTGGTGCCAATATGGTTGACCGCGAACATCCGCGCCGCGCACTCTGGGGCGGCAGTGCCATTATCGATCCCTGGGGTAATTTGCTGGCAGGTCTCGATGACGAGCCGGGAGTGGCTGTGGCCAAGATTGATTTAACTCTGATTGATAAAGTTAGAGCCAAGATGCCAGTGGCTGAGCATCGGAAAATATAGGCTCACTAATCTACTTCATCATCCCAAAGAATCTCCCGTCATCCCAAAGAATCTCCCGTCATCCCAAAGAATCTCCCGTCATCCCAGCGAAGGCTGGGATCTCTATGGCTCGCAGCGTAATTGAACAGGTCCCAGCCTTCGCTGGGATGACGGTGCTTTCGTTGGGATAATGTTTATTCAGAAAGCTCTACTCA
>JABBBF010000100.1 GCA_018607545.1 SAR92 clade bacterium
TTTTTCTAATGCTTTTAGTCTGCGAGCCATACTGTCCAGCTGTGAGATTCTAACAGCATTTTTACGCCACTCCCGACTTTCCATAAAGGGGGTAATACCTGAGGAATAAGAGCCGGGCTTTTCAATAGACTTGGTGACTGTTGTTCGAGCCATTACCTGGACATTATCACAGACATCAATATGTCCAACCAGACAGGCATCACCGGCTAGAATACAGTTTCGACCCAGTGTAGAGCTTCCGGCAATCCCGGAAAAAGCTGCCATAGCACTGTTATCACCAACCACGACGTTATGAGCTATCTGCACATGATTATCAATAATCACCCCATTGCCAATTCGGGTGTCGCCCAGCGCACCGCGATCAATGGTTGTACAGGCGCCAATTTCAACATTGTCACCAATCACCACACCACCAATCTGGTAGATCTTATGCCAGCTTCCGGCTCCATCAGGGGCAAAGCCAAAACCATCGGCACCAATTACCGCACCGCTGTGTATAGTTGTTCCGCTACCGATACTGACATCGTGATAGATCGATACATTGGCGGCAATTCGCGAGCCCTCACCGAGCTGACTGCGAGCCCCTATATAGCAACCGGCAGCTAAATAGCAGTTATCAGCGATAACCGTATCAGCATCAATAACCACATTGGGGCCTATAGAGACATTAGTGCCAATGCGCGCTGTCTTATGGACAACTGCCGAAGGATGGACGCCAGCCAAAAACTGTGGTGCTGTATCAAACCACTTGGATATCTGCGCATAACCCAGATAGGCGTTATCCACTATCAGCAGCGTGCCGCTGAAACCTTTAACATTGGAGACATGCCTGGCTGAAAGAATAACCGCTTCAGCAGTACTGCTTGGCAGCTGGCTGACGTACTTCTCATTTGCCAAAAATGCCAGCTCACCAGAGCCAGCATTTTTCAGGGTATTTAAACCGCTTATAAGCGTCTGCGGATCGCCACGCAATTCAGCATTGAGAAAAGCGGCTATTTCACCCAGCGAGTAGTTTTCACTCATCGGGTTTTATTTTGTCTTCTTATTTAAGCGGTCAGCGACCTTGGCTGTAAGGTTGCTCTCTTGACCAGCAATCAATACAGACTCAGCGCGAAGAAGAATAGTAACACCCTCTTCTGTAACAACTTCCTGCAGAGCTTGCTGAGCCACTGGAGCCAGTTCCTGCATTATCTGCTGCTCCAACTGCTTCTGCTCAGCCTGAATCTTTTGACGAGCCAATTCGGCATCTGCCTTGGCGTATTCCATCTTCTTCTGATGACTTTGCGCCTGCTCCTGAGACCAGGTCAGACGCTTGGCTTCAGCTTCTTTCGCCAGGGACTGGAAATCAGCTACAGAGCCTTCGAACTTCGCTTTCAGGGCAACAAAATCAGCACTGGTCTGCGCCTGCTTAATACTGGCCTGAGCTGCATCGGAGCTAAAGATTGCCTGGGCAACATCAACTACAGCAATTTTATCTTCGGCTACTGAAGCCATAGAAAAAGTGCTCAGTACAGCGGCGACTAAAACCAAACAGAGTGCTTTCAAATTACGCAAAATATATCTCCCTACTATCTATAATTAAAATTGATTACCCAGCGAGAACTGAAACATTTCAGTCTCATCGAATTCATTTGAGTTAAGCGGCTTGGAAAAACTAAATGTAATCGGACCAAAACCACTTAACCAAGTTGCACCCACACCAACCGAGTAACGCAATTCACCAGCATCTGGCTTAAAGCAGTTAACCTGTGAATCACCACATTTGGTGTTGAATATATTACCAGCATCGATAAAGAATGTAGATTGCACTGAACGCTGATCTTTAATAAACGGCAGCGGGAAGATGACTTCCGCGCCAAATTCGACCTGTACATTGCCGCCGATCGGATCTGGATCATCGAAAAAAGCGCTGCTACAGGGCGGATCCAGGAGATTACAAGGGGTATCCTGTGGACCCAGAGTATTGCGCTTAAAGCCGCGCACAGAGCCAAAGCCACCACCGTAAAAATTCTTAAAGAAAGGCATCTGGGTAGTATCACCATAGGACTCGCCATAACCGAGATCGGCTCTCAACTTAAGGGTTAAACCGCGATACAGCTTTCGCAGATGCTGCCCGGAGTAGGTCATCTTGTAATACTCTAGACCAGAACCTGGCAGTGCAATATCGACACCCAACCGCTGCGAGGTACCTCTGGTGGCAAATATACCGCGGTTAAGGGTCGACTTAACCCAGTTGATATTGGCGTTAAACACATCAAACTGCGAGCCGTTGGCGGCGACAAAGTCAGCGATTTCTTTCGAGGCAAACGAACCGGTTTCCAAGTCGAGGTTTTCATAACCTAGACCAAAACCAATGCGCTGAATTTCAGAGATTGGATATCCCCAGTTCACCGAAGCCCCATAGGTATTGGTCGAGAAGCTGGCAACATTGATCTCGTCATAATCAGTTTCGCGAGCAAAGAGACTGTAGCCGACACTGACGCCATCAACGGTAAAATAGGGTTCAGAATAGTTAAAGTTCAGTGAGCTCTGATAAGTGCTTCGATTGAGGCCTATACCCACCTGCTTACCGGTACCGAGGAAATTATTTTCGCTGAGGTTGGCACCCAAAATCAGACCAGTGCCCTGGGCGTAGCCAACGCTGGCGCCAATCGAGCCAGAGGGTTGCTCTTCAACCGTATAGACCACATCAATCTGGTCACTGGTGCCGGCAACCGGGATATTCTCAACATTGACCTCTTTAAAATAGCCGAGGCGCTCAAGACGCACTTTGGACATTTCAATCAGTGCATTGTTGGCGGATGCTGACTCCATCTGACGCATCTCGCGACGCAGCACAAAATCGGCAGTCTTGGTATTGCCACGGAATTCGACACGTCGCACATAGGCGCGCATCCCAGGCTTAATTAAAAAAGTTATCTTGGCAGTTTTATCTTCTTCATTGACTTCAGGGAAACCCTGAACTTCGGCGAACGTATAACCTTCATTGCCCAGGCGGCGAGTAATATATTCGTTGGAGGTAGTCATCAATGTCTGGGAAAAGATCATACCCTTCTGGAGAATAATAAGTGCGCGAGCATGAGATTCAGGAATTACCATCTCACCAGCCAACTCCACTTCATTCACTGTGAAAACATCCCCTTCGTTAATATTGATGGTGATATAGACAGATTCTTTTTCCGGGCTGATAGAGACCTGGGTCGACTCAACAGCAAACTGCAGATAACCGCGATCCAGATACCAGGATTCAAGGGTCTCCAGGTCACCGGATAGTTTTTCGCGAGCGTACTTGTCATTGCTGATCAACCAAGAGAGCCAGCCAGTGGTTTTTTGCTCGAAGAAATCAAGCAGCTGTTCATCGCTAAACTGATGATTGCCAACAATATTGATATGTCTAATTTTGGCGACATCGCCCTCATCAATATTGATATTTAACGCAACACGATTGCGCGGCAACTGTTCTATTTCAGTCTCAACCAGTGCGCCATAGCGGCCCTGAGAGACATACTGCCGCTGCAATTCCTGGGTCATACCCTCGAGAATCGCCTGGCGAAAAATCTGCCCTTCGGCGAGACCATTATCGCGGAGCGCCGATAGCAACTGATCTGTTTCAATCGCTTTGTTGCCATCGAGATTGATTTCCGTCACAGCGGGACGTTCAGCAAGGGCTATTACCAGCACCCCGTTCTCACGCGCCATCACAACATCGGAAAAGTAGCCAGTGCGAAACAGTGAACGTGTCGCCTCTCGAATGGCGGGCTCATCGACCAGATCGCCCACGCTGATTGGCAGAGCCGCAAAAACGGTTCCAGCCGAGACCCTCTGAAGACCTTCGATACGAATATCATCAACCTGGAAAACCGCCGCATAAACCGATGCGGAAAAGACAAAAAGGGCTATAAAGATGCCACTGAAAAACTGCTTCATGTAATTATTAAAATCCAATTTTAGTTATCTTTTAAGCGACTTTAAAAAGATCGCATAACATCGTTATAAGTGGCAAAAACCATTAACCCCATCAACATAAAGAACCCGACTTTATAGCCCACCAATTGGATCCTGTCCGAGACTGGCGATCCTTTAACTATCTCAATTAGATAGTAGACAAGGTGGCCACCGTCCAACACAGGAATTGGCAATAGGTTCATTACGCCGAGCATTATACTGAGAATAGCAATAAAACGAATAAAATTGTCGAATCCGGATTTGGCGGTGTCACCAGCAACCTTAGCAATGGTAATTGGCCCGCTGAGATTCTTTGGTGAAAGCTCGCCCATCACCAATTTACCAATGGATTCCAGAACAAAGATGCTAGTCTCTAACGTCTCGCCAGCAGCGCGCGCTACAGCGCCGAGGGGCCCGTGGTCAACGGTGCGCAACAAAGCCTCTGGATAGCGGCCCACAGAGGAGAGCTGAACGCCCAACTGCCCTACCTGCTCACCGTCGCGCTCGACTAGGCGCGGAACAACCTGGATGAGCTGCTGGCCACTATCGCGCTCGACAAGCAAGTCGACATTGATACCGGGACTAGCGGCAATACGCTCAACAAAGGTTTCGATACTGCGAATATCAACACCGTCTATCGCCAGCAGGCGATCGCCATCACGCAGACCAGCACTGTAACCAGCGCCCTCCTCAGAGACCGCAACCAGATTTAACGATTCGAGTTCAAAGGGTGGATTGATTCCCAACTCGCGAAGTGGCGAGGGTTCCTCGGCATCGCGCAACCACTTTTCCACGGGAACCAGCAGCTGGTATTGGATAGTTGAACCCGGATAGGTCACGGTAAAGGGAATATCACCAGTGGTACCAATATAGCCAAATAATTGGCGAGTTACCGCGCTCCAGGTTGCGGTTGGTTTGCCATCGACGGTAATAATTTCGGTACCGGTCTCAAAACCGGCCTCAGCGGCCAGAGAACCGACACTGACCTGGCCAGCGACAGGCGCAATGCCCCGCTCACCCGATAAAAACACAATCCAGAAGGCCACCAGGGCGAGCAAAAAGTTAGCTATAGGACCAGCTGCAACAATGGCGATACGCTGCCAGACGCTCTTGCGGGTAAAGGCAAAAGGCAGATCCTCTTCAGCCACATTGCCCTCGCGCTCATCGACCATCTTGACGTAGCCACCGAGTGGCAGCGCGGCAATAACAAATTCAGTACCCTGTGAATCTTTCCAGCGCAGCAGCGCTGTTCCAAAGCCAATGGAAAATTTCTGTACTTTGACACCACAGCGGCGTGCCACCCAGAAGTGGCCGTACTCATGAAAACTCACCAACACACCCAGGGCGATCAAAGTAAAAAAGATTGTCTGCAGGATATCCATAACTTACTTCTCCAGTCTTTTGATATAGGCACTACTATACAAGCGTGCCTGCTCGTCGCACTCTTGGACTGCGGCTAATGATTCTGGTTCACTCAACTGCTGACCATTTAATGTCTGCTCGACAATATTGGCGATCTGCATAAAGCTGATACGCTGATCGAGAAACGCCTGAACAGCGACTTCATTGGCCGCATTGAGAATTGTCGGGGCGTTTTTACCCGCTTTGGCCGCAGCTGCGGCAATCCCCAGACAGGGGAAACAGTCGAGATCGGGCTTTTCGAAATCGAGGTGGGCAATCTCAAATAAATCCAGATCGGCAACACCTGCATCTATACGCTCGGGCCAGGCCAGAGCGTGGGCAATAGGTGTGCGCATATCCGGATTACCCAGTTGCGCCAATACAGAGCCATCGACGAACTGTACCAGCGAGTGAATAATACTCTGGGGATGAACCACAACTTCGATATTGGATGCCGGCATAGCAAATAACCAGCAGGCCTCTATCAGCTCCAGCCCCTTGTTCATCAAGGTTGCTGAATCAACGGAAATTTTACGGCCCATACTCCAGTTTGGGTGGGCACAGGCCTGGTCTGGTGTCACCGCGGCCATCTGCTCAGCTGACCAACCGCGAAAAGGACCACCTGAAGCGGAGAGCAATAATTTCTTCACACCAGGGCTGTCAGCCGAGGACTTATAGTCTTCCGGCAGACATTGAAAAATCGCATTGTGCTCACTGTCTATAGGGAGCAATACAGATCCAGAATCAGCCACAGCCTGCATAAAAAGACCACCAGCCATCACCAGCGACTCCTTATTGGCAAGCAGGATTTTCTTTCCAGCCTCAACTGCAGCCAGCATAGGCACCAACCCGGCAGCGCCGACAATCGCCGCCATCACCGTGTCCACAGCACTGTCGCTGGCAACCTGACAGAGAGATTCCCTGCCCCAGAGAACTTCTGTAGCACAACCTGTATCTGAGCTGGAGAGAATAGCTTGCAGGCGCGCGGCACTTTGCTGATCAGCGACAACTGCATATTGGGGATTGTACTGCTGACACTGAGCGGCCAGCTTATCAACCTGACTGTGAGCAGTCAGGGCAAAGACAGAATACCTGTCCGGGTGACGGGCAATAACATCTAGAGTGCTAACACCAATCGATCCTGTTGCACCAAGCAAGGTGATAGTTTGCATAGATCAGAACGGGCTCAACAAGAGGTACAGTAAGATAAACAGTGGCAACGCAGCCATCAAACCGTCGATACGATCCAGCACGCCACCGTGCCCGGGAAGAATCTGGCTGCTGTCCTTAACCCCCTGATGGCGCTTGAGCATACTCTCAAAAAGATCGCCCAACACGGAGTAGAGAGATACCGGAATAATCAAAAGAACCAGAGCTGACAGCGAAACTGTCCCCGGCATAAAGAGCATTAGCATTACAATTAGTAGCAGCTGACAAAAAAGGCCGCCAAAGAAGCCCTCCCAGGTCTTGCCGGGACTTACAACCGGTGCCAGTTTATGCCTGCCAAATAAATTGCCCGCCACATAGCCACCAATATCTGCCAGGGCAACAACAGCAACCGCCAATAACAGCAGCCACTGTCCCTGGGGCTGGTGCACTATCAGGACAATTGCCAGCCAGGTTGAGGTCAACAGTAAGAGACCGAGAATGCCGAGTAGAGGCTTTGCCGACCAGAGTATAGCGCTGGAGGGGTAACCCTGAACCCAGAGAAATATTATCGCCCAGAGGATCGAAGCCAGCAGTGCAAAATACTGTCCTTTTGATACAGCCAGGCTGTCGAAGAAATTTAACCAGAGAGCAGAACCAGCCAGACAGAGCAATAGAGCCAAGAGATAGAAGAATTTACCCAGCGCCGTTTTATTTGCCGACAAATTGCACCACTCCCAACCAGCGAGCATAACTATTGGAACCACAGCAACAGAAAACCACAGTGGATCGGTATTAAAGAGCAGCAATAAAAAACCCGCCACCAGAATAACTGCTGTAATGACACGCTGTTTAAACACGAAGTATTTCTCCTCGCGAACCTGGCTTGTCATTGTAATCAGAGGCATCGGAGGTATTGCGCAACCCGAAGCGACGCTGTCTCGAATAGTACTCGTCAATGGCAATATCGAGGGCTGCAGCATCGAAATCTGGCCAGTAGCAATCGGCAAAATAGAACTCGGTATAAGCCATCTGCCAGAGCAAAAAGTTACTGATACGCTGTTCGCCAGCGGTGCGAATACAGAGATCCGGATCCGGCATGCCGTCCAGCTGCATATATTTATTCAATAGAG
>JABBBF010000139.1:0-4468 GCA_018607545.1 SAR92 clade bacterium
ATTTATCAGTTATGGCGGCACAGCAATTGTGACTCTGTTTCTCGGATTTGGTATCCTGATGGCCATCAGCACTGAGCCGAAACGGATTTAGGAATAAAACTTTGAATATACGCCTTAAAAAATTTTTTACAGCACCTTTAATCGGCCCATTATTCGCTATTGGAATTCTCGCCTCTGGCATTTCCTCCAGCAGTTATGCAGATTACTCGACCCATCCGGAAGCCGCCGAATTTATCGACCTTATGGTGGACAAACACCAGTTTAAGCGCGACGAGATTATCGGCTGGCTAAAGGTTGCCGAGCATCAGACATCCATCGTTAAAGCGATGAGTCGACCCGCCGAAAAAGTCAAACCCTGGTATCAATACCGCAAACATTTTATCTCTGAGAGGCGCATTAAAGGCGGGGTAAAGTTCTGGCAGGAGAATAAAGAGACCCTGGAAAGAGCCCAGCGTGAACTGGGTGTTGAGCCAGCCATAATCGTCAGCATTATTGGCGTCGAAACCAACTATGGCAGCAATACCGGCAGCTACAAAGTGGTTGATGCCCTGGCAACACTGGCCTTTGACTACTATACCTACACCGAAAAACGCGCCTCGCGAAAGCGCTTTTTCACCGCCGAACTGGAAAATCTTTTTCTGCTCGCCCGCGAGCAAAAGCAAAACCCTGTTGAGCTAAAAGGCTCCTACGCCGGCGCCATGGGTCTCGGTCAGTTTATGCCCAGCAGTTATCGCAACTACGCGGTTGATTTTGACAATGATCAGTTTGCCAATATCTGGACAAACCCCACCGATGCGATTGGCAGCGTGGCAAATTATTTCTCCAGACATGGCTGGAAGCAGGGGGAAGCGGTGGCGATGCGCGCTAATATCAACAGCGACCCCGCCGAAGAGAGCCTCAATAAACTCCATCGCCCCAAGGCGACGCTGGCAGAATTAAACAGCCAAGGTTATACAACGATTGAGCAATTCCCCGCCGATACCAAAGCCCTGCCGATGCGCTTTCAGGCCAAATATGGCAATGAGTACTGGCTGGGATTACATAATTTTTACGTGATCAGCCGTTATAACCCGCGCATCAAATATGCCATGGCAGTCTATCAACTGAGTGAACTAATTCAGGAACGCAACTGTGCGCAGTCCACTGATTGTTAAAGCATTTACAGCTAAAGCATTATCAAGGTATTCCAGCCGGCTAATTTTTGCGCTGGCACTATCAGGTTTGTTTGGCTGTAGCTCCTCACAGTTTATGGTAGAGAAAGATGGCGCCGGCAAACGCATAGATACCAGCGCTATCCCAAATGCGACACCCAAGCCTGAAGTAGTCACCAAAGCTGGCAATAAAAGCCCCTACGAAGTATTTGGTAAAACTTACAGGGTGTTGCCCAGCAATAAAGACTACAAGGAGTCCGGTGTCGCCTCCTGGTACGGCACCAAATTTCACGGCCGACTGACCTCGAACGGGGAAGTTTATAATATGTACGGCATGACCGCCGCCCATAAAAGCCTGCCGATACCCTCCTATGCTAGGGTAACCAATACAGAAAACGGTCGCTCAATTGTAGTAAGGATTAATGATCGCGGCCCATTTCACGACGAACGCCTGATTGATCTCTCCTATGTCGGCGCCATGAAGCTGGGTTATGCGGATAAGGGCACTGCCAGGGTTTTAGTCGAGGCCATAGATACAACCCCTAAACCAGGCCCCACACCCATCACAGTCACGCCATCAAAACCCGCGCCACAAACCCTGATTGCCAAAGCTGGAAGTGCCGACACTGGTCAGTATCTACAGGTGGGCGCATTTACTAATATGGCCACTGCGCAACAGCTTCAAAACAAAATTCGCAGCCTGACCAGCCAGCCGATTATCTTGCGCACCCAGGATAAACTGCACAAACTGTGGATTGGGCCAATTGCCGACAATATCGAGCTATTAAGCATTAAAGCCATGCTGAAAAAAACCGCCAACCTGAGTACTTTCTCGGTTACTCCCTAGCCAAATCCATAACCAGAACCATAACCAGAACCATAGCCAGATCCCTGGGCGTCAACCTGCAGCCTGTGGATCGAAAAAATTTAGCTGTTAGTCTGTTATCTCGGGCGGACAATCCCTGCATTCAAGTGATAAACTATCGACCGCTTAAATTCAAAACATGTCGTGGTCTACTATGCAGAAAATATGGCTGATAAATTGCCTGAAAAAATGGATTTTACCCTCTATCTCCTCGGCTCTGCTTGTGCTGACTCTATCTTCAGCACAGGCCCAGCAGCTTATTCCAGCCGCGCCGCAACTTGCCGCTAAATCCTGGATTCTGGTCGACGCGGAAACCGGTCATATCATTATTGAAAATAATGCCGACCTACAGCTGCCTCCCGCCAGCCTGGTGAAGATGATGACCACCTATATAGTCTCCAATGAGATAGCTGAGGGACGAGTTAAAAAAGATGACATGGTGTTAATCAGTGATAATGCCTGGGAGAAAGGTGGCGCGAAAACGGATGGTTCAACCATGTTCCTCAGCCCGCGTACCAGAGTGCCGGTTATCGATCTGATGCGCGGTGTGATTATCCAGTCCGGCAACGATGCCTCTATCGCCCTGGCTGAACATATCAGCGGCGATGAAGATGCCTTTACCGACAGCATGAACCAACAGGCAGCCCTGTTGGGTATGACCGGCACAGAGTACTTTAATGCAACCGGGCTGCCCTATGAGGGCATGGTCTCTACAGCGCGGGATCAATCGATTCTGGCGCGGGCAATTATTCAGGAACATCCTGAGCACTACAGCATCTACTCGGAAAAATATTTTAAGCACAACAATATTAACCAGCCCAACAGAAATAGGCTGCTGTGGCGCGATAGCAGCGTTGACGGCCTGAAAACTGGCCATACCGAAGAAGCCGGTTACTGCCTGGTCGCCTCGGCGAAACGCAAGGGTATGCGACTTATTTCAGTGGTAATGGGTGCCGCCAGCGACAAGACCAGAGCCAGCCAATCGCAGAAGTTACTCTCCTATGGTTTCCGTTATTTCAACACCAAAACTATCTACGCTGTCGGCGATATTATTAAAGAGAATGCCAAAGTCTGGTATGGCGAAGATGAGTTTCTCAACCTGACCATTAGCGACAATGTCACTCTTACATTGGCCCGCGGTGCAGAGAAGAAACTCGAAGCGAATATTCTTATTGATGAGCGAATTAAGGCACCGATTGTTATCGGCCAGGAACTGGGTCGACTGCAGGTCTCTCTAGAGGGTGAAATGCTGGTCGATACGCCTCTGGTTGCCACAGCTGCGGTCGAGCAATCCGGTCTGTTTTCCCGCTTTGTCGACTGGATTGTGCTGACGATTACCCAGCTATTATCCTAATTAACTTTTTATAGAATTTATTTCACACAATTTACTTTATACCGAGCGATGCCTGTGAGCGAACAAGAAGCCCCACAAATAGAATTTCCCTGCGAATATCCAATCAAGGTATTGGGAGCCGCACATCCGGAACTGAACGCACATGTGCTCAGTGTTATGGAAACCCATGCACCGGGCTTTGATCAGGCAAAGATTACCATTCGCGACAGCAGCAAAGGTAGCTGGCAATCGATTACTGTGGTGATCACCGCCACCGGAAAACCTCAGCTCGAGGTTATTTTCGCAGCACTGAAAACCAGCGCTCGGGTCAAGATGGTGCTCTAATGCACAGCACCACAACGCTTATAGTTCGCTATCTTGGCACTCAGGATTACAGTGATACTTTCGCCGCCATGAAACGCTTTAATGAGCAGCGCGACGCCTCTACTGCCGATGAGATATGGATACTCGAACACCACCCGGTTTTCACCCAGGGTCAGGCGGGCAAAGAAGAATATATTCTTCTCCCCGGTGACATTCCAGTGGTTAAAAGTGATCGCGGCGGCCATGTTACCTACCATGGACCCGGTCAAATAACCGCCTATGTGCTAGTCGACCTAAAGCGTTTAAAACTTGGCGTGCGGGATCTGGTCAGCCTGATTGAGCAGGCACTGGTGGATACACTGCAGCACTGGCAGATCAGTGCAGCGCCGCGCCGCGATGCCCCGGGCGTCTACACAGATAATGGCGACAAAATCGCCTCTCTGGGTCTGCGTATCCGCAAAGGCTGTAGCTACCACGGGTTAAATTTTAATGTTGCTATGGATCTGTCCCCCTGGCAGCGGATTAATCCCTGCGGTCTCGGCGTGGCCATGACCCAGGTGGCTGATCTAATTGACAGTCCGCCGAGTATTGAACAGGTAATGCACCAATTGGCCGACAATTTAACCGCGGGACTCGGTTATAATGGCCACCAGATTGGCCCTGAAAGCTCTGTTTTGAATAGCTATCTTAAATAGCCGTATTGAATAAATTTATATAAGGAATCCCATGTCTTCAGAATCTGTAACACCTCCACAACGCACCCGTCGCCTGCAACAGGGCGAAAAGCTGCGCAGT
>JABBBF010000139.1:4478-7478 GCA_018607545.1 SAR92 clade bacterium
CAATGGTACGGCGACATTTATGATTATGGGTGAGATCTGCACCAGACGCTGCCCGTTCTGCGATGTCGGCCACGGCAAGCCCAATCCGCTGGATATTGAAGAACCGAAGAATCTGGCCAAAGCTATCCATGAGATGGGCCTGAGCTATGTGGTAATCACCTCGGTGGATCGCGATGATCTGCGCGATGGCGGCGCCCAGCATTTTGCCGACTGTATTCGCGAGGCAAAAATTCTTACCCCAGAACTTAAAGTTGAAGTTCTGGTTCCCGACTTCCGCGGTCGTATGGCCCCCGCTCTGGACATTCTTAGCGAGACGCCACCGGATGTGTTTAATCACAATATGGAAACTATCCCGCGTCTTTATCGCGAGGCGCGCCCGGGCGCAAACTATGAGTGGTCGCTAAAATTGCTCAAGGATTACAAAGCCCGCAATCCTAATGTGCCGACCAAGTCTGGCCTGATGGTTGGTCTGGGTGAAACCAAGGATGAGTTGCTGAGAACACTGGATGATCTGCGCGCCCACGATGTGGATATGCTGACGGTGGGACAGTATCTCCAGCCTTCACCAAGCCACCTTGCGGTTGATCGATTTGTCCATCCAGATGAGTTTGCCGAGTACACAGAATATGCCGAGAGCATCGGCTTTAGCCAGGCGGCTTGCGGGCCACTGGTGCGCTCCAGCTATCATGCCGACAAGCAGGCGCGCGGCGAAGATATTAGCTAGTCCTTGTCGTCTACCCAGACTTCGCGCAACGGCTCACCAAAATCATCGTAGATCACTTTCTTGCGCCGACGCTTAAACGTTGGCTTCGGTTTTGGTTTTGGTTTGGTAGATTTCTTCTTGCGACTATCTACCGCCGAGACAACATCATTGATATAGGTTCTGGTCTGGCGCGGCTGATTGCTGACAAACACCGACTTGGCCCTGGGCTTATCCGCCGGCTCGCCGGTCTCGCCGCGCTCGTGCTTTTTAATCTCGCCGCCACGGGAGAGAAATTCTTCCGTTTTGCGCTGAATATCGCCACGAATGCTTTTTTTACTGGAACGCTCAACCACAATAGAAAACCAAATTTTGATTCATTCACCAGTCTACCAGTGACCAACTGACTTGCCCACTAGTGTTACAACTTATCGAAGGTTACAACTTATCGAACAGATCCAGTTGAATAGCCCGCCCGGGTTCACCGGCATCAATAAAACGCACACCTATTCCCAACAGCCGCACCGGTCGCCCGCCACGTTCCCAGGCCTGCTGGCAGATAGTTTTAAAACTCTCCAAGGGAAGATCTTTTTCCACCGCGCGCTCAAGAGTAGTAATTGTAAAATCGTTAAATTTTATTTTTATAAACTGCTTGGTCACCAGATAGTCGCTGTCGACACGACGCAGTCGGCTGCGCAGTTCCATCAGCAGTTCCGGTAGCTTTTCCAGACAGGCCTGTTGATCGGAGAGATCTCCAGAATAAGTATGTTCAACACTCAGCGACTTGCGTCTGCTATTGGCATTTACCGGGCGATTATCGACACCGCGACAGAGATCATGAAGGCGCTTGCCAAATACGCCAAATTTATTAATCAGCTCTAAAAGCTCAAAGCGCTGCAGATCGGCGCAAGTTTTAATCCCCATACGCAATAGCTTTTCATTGGTGACCTTACCGACACCATTAATTCGCTTGACCGGTAGCGTCTCGATAAAAGCCGCAACATTCTGCGGGGTGATCACAAACTGCCCATTGGGTTTATTGATATCGCTGGCGACCTTGGCGAGAAATTTATTCGGTGCAATCCCAGCAGAGACCGTCACCCCCACCTCGGCTTTGATAACCGCCCGAATCTCCTCGGCGATCAATGTGGCACTGCCACTGCACAGCTTAGAGTCAGTCACATCCAGGTAGGCTTCATCCAGAGACAGTGGTTCGACTTTGTCGGTGTAGCGATAAAAGATCTGGCGGATTTTTAATGAGGCTTCGCGATACTTGGCCATAGTGCCGGGAATAACCACCAGGTCGGGGCAGAGTTTCAGTGCCTGCCCGGTCGGCATCGCCGATCTAACACCGTATTCGCGGGCTTTGTAGTTACAGGTGGCAACCACGCCGCGGCGATCTGATTTGCCGCCAATGGCAATTGGATATGCCTGCAGTGAAGGGTCATCGCGCATTTCAACCGCGGCGTAAAAACAGTCGCAGTCACAATGGATAATCTTTCTCAGCTCAGTACTATTGCCAGTATCAACCATCAGCCTCTCTCGCCGGTTTATTCCTCGACCCAATAGGTATTGAGAATAAATCCACCTATACAGGCAAAGCCCAACCAGAGTGCCAGACCCGCCTCGGGAACACTGAGTAACAACCAGGCGCTGCCAAGCATCACCAGCAGGGATACCAGCGGCAGCTTTACCTTGGTTGGTTGGGCACTGGAAGCAGATTTGTCGAACAGAGTAATTGCCTGCAGTAGAGGAGCAGCCGCTATAACCGCCACTGCCAACCAGTGGGACTGCATATGGTAGGCAGCAAAATAGGCGCTGAGTAACAGCGCGACTAGATTTAAGCTCTGGTAGAAAAAACTAAAGAAATACCTCATTGAAAGCCCAGAACCCGATTAGGACTTTTCAGTCTCAAATTGATGATCGGCAACACGCACACCGAGCCGCTTGGAAATTATCTCTGGCAACAGTAGCATCGCCGGTGTCAGCAGTAGCGTCAGCACTGTGGCCAACAACAGGCCATTAACAATCGCGCTGGCCAGCGGCTGCCACCAGGAAGAGACCATACCGCCGGCCTCCCAACTGCGATTAATAATATCCACACTGTAGCCATTGGCCAGGGGCAAGAGCCCGACAATGGTGGTCACTGTGGTTAACATCACCGGACGGAAACGCGACTTGGCAGCTTTAAACACCGCTTCTGCAGCAGTTAGTGCACTGTTTTCGTGACGTAGATAGTTGTAGGTATCGATCAGAACAATATTATTATTCACCACAATACCTGCCAGGGCGACTATGCC
>JABBBF010000150.1 GCA_018607545.1 SAR92 clade bacterium
CGCAATTATCGGCGGTAACCGCATCCCCTTTATGCGCAGCAATACCGCCTACAGCGAAGCCAGCAATATGGATATGCTATCGGCCACATTGCAGGGACTGGTGCAACGCTTCGGGCTTGAGGGGCAACGTCTCGGTGAAGTCGCCGCTGGCGCGGTAATGAAACATTCCCGTGACTTTAACCTGGCGCGCGAAGCGACATTAAATTCAGGGCTGGCGCTGGAAACGCCCGCCTACGATATCCAGCAAGCCTGCGGTACTGGCCTTGAAGCGGCTATTCTGGTTGCCAATAAAATTGCTCTCGGGCAGATTGATGCAGGTATTGCTGCGGGCACAGATACCGCTAGCGATGCCCCTATTGCGCTGAATGAAAAATATCGCCGCATGATATTGGATCTGAATAAAGCCAAAACACTCGGCGAGCGACTGAAGATAGTGTTGCGTTTTCGCCCCGGCTTTATGCTCCCCTCACTTCCCGCTAATGCAGAACCGCGCACCGGGCTGTCGATGGGACAGCACTGTGAGCTGATGGTCAAACAGTGGGGTATTAGCCGTGAAGCCCAGGATCAGCTGACCTGGAACAGCCACCAGAATTTACTTGCCGCCTATAATGAGGGGTTCTTTGACAACTTGCTCAGCCCCTTTAACGGCGTCGAGCGCGATGGCATTATGCGCGACACACCGATTGAGAAACTGGCCAAGTTAAAGCCCGCTTTCGACCGGGAAAATGGCACCCTGACAGCCGCTAACTCAACCACCCTGACAGATGGCGCTGCCTCGATCCTACTGGCCAGCGAAGATTGGGCCGCTGAGCGCAACCTGCCGGTTATGGCCTACCTGTCGTTTAGCGAGGTGGCTGCAGTAGATTTTTACTCCCAGGGTGAAAACAGTGAGGGCCTGTTAATGGCACCCGCCTACGCCGTGCCGCGGATGCTCAAGCGCGCTGACCTGAGCTTGCAGGACTTTGATTTCTACGAACTTCACGAAGCCTTTGCAGCTCAGGCTCTATGCACAATGAAAGCCTGGGAAGACGAGGATTTCTGTCAAAACAAACTCGGACTGGATCGAGCTCTGGGCAGTATTGATCGTGCAAAATTAAATGTAAAAGGCTCCAGCGTTGCCACCGGACATCCGTTTGCCGCAACCGGACCAAGAATAATCGCTACATTGGCAAAATTATTGGAACAAAAGGGACAGGGTCGTGGTCTTATCTCCATATGTGCTGCTGGTGGCCAGGGGGTCACCGCCATACTGGAAAGATAACCGACTTATTTATTAATTTTAAATCAATAAATAATTGGGGGTTGAGTACAGAGCACGGACCAGCTCTCCCCTCGGGGGCCTTACGATTGTATATGTGAGGCCCCTTTTTATTAGGTGAATTTTATTAGGTGAATTTTATTAGGTGAATTTTATTAGGTGAATTTTATTAGGTGAATTTTAATGAGCAAAGATAAATCTAATTCTGGGGCAAAAGACAATTTTTATAGATAAGCTCGGCGAACTCGCCCAGTAGTGGCTGTGGCAGGTTGTGGCCCATCCCCGCAAATAGATGCAATCTGGCATGGGGAATATGCTTTGCGGTATCAATACCCCCACAGACCGGCACCAACCTGTCCTGCTCGCCATGAATAATCAGCACCGGTACCTTTATTGAATTGAGCAGCGCAACACGGTTAGGCGCCGCCTTAACTGCCGCAATCTGTCGCATGTAAGCGGCAGGGTTGCTCGAGCGCCGGTACTCTGCCTTGAGTATCTCTCTGACTTTACTATCACTAATCGGATAGGCAGGACTGCCAATCATCCGCCAGATATCTACAGAATTATCCAGCGCAGTGCGGTTTTTGGTTACCGGCTTAATCATCTGCAATGATACTGGAATTGAGGCTACACCCTTACCCCTGACACCAGAGGTGGACATAATCGATGTCAGTGACAGAATTCTCTGGGGAAAGCGAGCAGCGACAATCTGGCTGATCATACCGCCCATAGACATTCCGACAATATGGGCCCTCTGAACATTTAAGGCATCGAGAACAGCAACGGTATCTTCCGCCATATCATTCAGGGAATACGGGGTTTTAAGCGGAACACCAAAGGTAGAAGCGAGAAACAGGCGCAGGTAACCAGGCGCCCGGGCACCGTCCATCTTGTCGCTTAAACCAATATCCCGATTATCGAAACGAATTACCCTAAAGCCCCTGGCAACTAGCAGCTCACAAAATTCAACAGGCCAGCGCACCAGTTGATTATAGAGGCCGGCCACCAACAGAATTACTGGATCCTCGGGGTTGCCGAATTCCTCATAGGCAATCTGCAACCCATTTGCGTGAACAAATTGAGTTTGATTTTCTGCGCTCATAGACAGATCTATAGCTCTCTCAGCTCACGGCGAAGAATTTTACCCACCGGGCTCTTTGGCAGATCATCCTTGAAGACAATCAGCCGGGGGACTTTGTAGGGAGTAAGATTATCGCGACAGAAATCCTCCAACTGCTGTGCAGTCAAATCTGGGTTAGTGGAGACAGCAAACAGTTTAACCGCCTCACCGGTCTTATCGTCCGGCACACCGACGACGGCACATTCGATAATATCCCCATGACTGTAGACCACA
The DNA here is from genome assembly GCA_018607545.1 of SAR92 clade bacterium. The sequence continues at coordinate 2,613 of JABBBF010000150.1, forward strand.
TCTTCAATTTCATTGGGGTAAACATTAAAGCCCGACACCAGCACCATATCTTTTAGCCGATCGACAATAGTGATCAGGCCATCATCCTCCATCACCGCAATATCTCCGGTGCGAAACCAGCCCTCGGCATCGATCACCTCGGCAGTGGCCTCTGGGCGCTGCCAGTAACCCTGCATAATATGGGCACCGCGGGCACATATCTCACCGCGCTCACCTGTGGGAATCCTGTTGCCCTGACTATCGATTAACTTGACCTGCTGATAAAGTATCGCTGGACCCACAGTACCAATTCGGTTTTGCTCGGGCCTATTGCAGGTTAAAACAGCTACAGTCTCAGATAACCCGTAGCCCTCCAGCAATAGGGAGCCGGTTCGCGACTGCCACGCCTCGGCAATTTCTTTAACCAGTGCTGCACCACCGGCGATAACACCCTTAACCCTGGAAAAATCTATCTGGTCAAATTCCGGGTGCATCATCATGCCCTGCAGCAGGGTATTGATGCCGGCCATGGCGGTAAATTGATACTCCTTCATCACCGCAATAAGACCGTCGATATTCCGCGGGTCGGGAATTAACACCGAGTGACAGCCCTGAATAAACCCGCCAATCAAATTCATCGTAAAACCAAACACATGATAGACCGGCATAGGGGCAATCAAAATATCGTCGTCATCCGAGATCAGGCCAAGGGTTAGCTCTGACATTCGCATACCCGCATAGATATTGCCGTGGCTGAGCATAGCGCCCTTTGCTGGCCCGGTAGTGCCGCCGGTATATTGCAGCACCGCCAGATCATCCATTGAACAATTGATCACCGGCAAATGTTTGCCCTCACCCATCGCCAGGGCCTCAGGCAGTGAAACCAGGTTTTTCAGGCTGCTCTCAGGCCTGGGTTGCGGCTGCAACATATCTAGCGCATAGGTGACAATCACAGTCTCTATACTAGTCTCGGGAACAACCTGCTCGGTTAAAGTCAGCAGATCCCCAAGCACCACCAGGGCTTTGGCACCGGAGTCATTAAACTGGTGCAACTGCTCTCGCGGCGTATACATGGGATTGGTATTAACCACCGTCAGTCCGGCGCGCAACGCGCCCCAGACCACCAGCGGGTATTGATTGAGATTGGGCAACTGGATAGCAATACGGTCACCCTTTTGCAGACCGCAGCTGTTCAAAAGATAGCAGGCAAACTGCCTGCTCAGGGTTTCCATTTGACTGAAGCTAAGGGTCTGGCCGAGGCAGGTAAATGCGGGCCTATCGGCAAACTGCTCACAGCTGCGATTAAACGCATCCAGCAAGCTGGTAAAACCATCCTGATTTAATTCAGAAAGCATCTGTTGCGAAAAGGAAGCGGCTGATTCAGACATAGGACTCACCTTTAATTATTTTTATACTTATCTTGGACGGCCTAGGGAAGAACTATATTAAAGTCATCATTTGCCGCGCCCAGTAGGGAAAAGAATTTTAATAGCACAAGCAGACTGCCATCCACAGACAGCTCATCGGAACTGATTAGGGTCTTAATACCAGCTTCGCCGAGCAGAATATCAACAAACAGTTTCTGGGTGAGGCTCAGGGTCACATCAGCGCTCTTATCGATCGGTAGCTGCCGGTAATACATCACCGAGTTTCTAACCCACAGCACAAAATTGGTGTCCCTGTCGGTAAAGCGAATATTAATTTTTAAACGCTCACCCTCGGCTTTTTCTGCATCCAGCTTTACTGTCAGCGCCTTCATAAACTCTGCAAGAGGTACCTGCTGCAAAAAAGCTTTGGATGACATGGCCACATCGTTGGACACCACATCGCCGCGAATTAGCTCATTGGCAGCGGATAGGTAGATATCCCGCCAGGGACCCGATTCGGCCTGATAGGCCATCTGGCGATAGGCCTCGGCGAGCATCTCGCGGGCGGCGATATTATCCGGCTCGGCAAAAACCAGATGGTTGAGAACCTCGCCAACCCAGCGATACTCACCCTTTGCCTGATAGACAGCGGCCTTTTCCAGTAACGTATCAGCGCCACCCATAAATTCCACATAGCGAATAGCCGACTGCACCGGAGGCAGTGGATTGAGATGGGCTGGATTGCCGTCATACCAGCCAAAATAGTGCTGGTAGACCGCCTTGCTGTTATGGCTGAGAGTGCCGTAATAACCGCGAATATGAAAATTACCGGCAAGGCTTTCTGGCAGCTTCAGGCGCTCGGCAATCTCTCTCGGGGTATAGCCAATATTGGCCAGGCGCAGAGTCTGGTCGTGGATAAACTTATACATATCCTGCTGCTGTTGCATCTGGGTAATAATTCGATCATGGCCCCAGGTCGGCCAGTGATGACTGTTAAAAAAGATCTCAACCTTATCCAGACGGTCGATGGACTGGCCTATATAGTCACTCCACAGCAGCGCATCGCGAACCTTGGCGCCGCGCAATGTCAGTACGTTATGCATCACATGGGAGAGTATTTCCGCACCGCAAAACGCTTTCCATTGGGGAAGATAAAAGGTCAACTCCGCCGGCGCTTCGCTGTTGGGCATATTGAAAAATTCAATATCCACACCATCGATAGTCATATTGACTTGGGGCCGATCTATAACCAGTGTCGGTTGCAGTATCGACGTGCTGCCAAATATAACCTGCTTGCCGAGCCCCGTATCCACATGGCCTGTAGCCGAGCGATCCAGGGCATTGCCCATCATATAGGCACCGCGTCGCATCATTGCCGGCCCAGCGACAATATTCTCGCTGACCGCCTCATGCATAAAGCCCGAGGGGGCAATAATTGGAATGCCTTTTTCCTCAGCCTGCTGCCCATTGATTAACGACAAAACGCCACCAAAGTGATCTATATGGCTGTGGGTAAAAATAATCGCGGAGAGATTTATCTTACCGAGATGCTGTTCAGCAAAGGCCATTGCCGATTGGGTGGTTTCAAGGGTGGTCAGTGGATCAACCACAATCCAGCCGCTCTGCCCTTTGATTAGCGTTGTATTGGCAAGATCAAAACCGCGCAGCTGGTAAATATTCTTATCGACCTGAAACAGCCCGCGAATATTATTTAGCTTAGCCTGGCGCCAGAGACTGGGATTCACCGTCTCCGGTGCCTGGCCCTGAATAAAGTCATAGGCACTGGCATCCCAGATTCTTTTGCCATGACTGTTGCTAATAATATCCACAGGTGCTGCCGCCACCAGACCCCGAGTGGCATCTTGGAAATCCTGATGGTTTTCCACATCAGGCTTATCCAGACCGAGAGCATCGGCAACCTTTTTATTACTGGCGACAGTAAATTCACTGGCCAGAGATTGCGTATTATCTTGTTTTACCGAGTTGTCACAGCTGCCAAGAACAAGTACTGCGCCCAGCAAACCTATTAGCAAAATACTTCTACTGGCAATTGATCTTTTCATATCCGCATACCCTACTTTTTATTTATTATTTAGCTGGCACCTGAGACAAGCTCTTTGGGGATGTCGTTATTTACAGCAACAGACTTTAGGCTAAGGCTGAGGGCTGCAGGCTATAGCACCTCAAACAGTCCAGCTGCACCCATACCACCACCGACACACATGGTGATAACCACATACTTCTCACCGCGACGCTTACCCTCCATCAACGCATGCATAACCATACGCGCGCCACTCATACCGAAGGGATGGCCGATAGAGATAGAGCCGCCATTGACATTTAAACGCTCCATGGGAATACCCAACTTATCGCGGCAGTAGAGTACCTGTACTGCAAAAGCCTCATTCAGCTCCCAGAGACCAATATCATCAACCGTCAAACCGTGGCGCTGCAGCAATTTGGGAATAGCAAACACCGGCCCTATACCCATTTCATCCGGCTCACAGCCTGCAACTGTCATACCGCGGTAGACACCCAGGGGCTCGATATTGCGCTGGGAAGCCAAGGTGCCGTCCATCAGCACAACTGCCGCCGCACCATCGGATAGCTGCGAGGCATTGCCCGCAGTAATAGAGCCGCCATCGCGCACCGACTTTAGACCCGCGAGATTCTCAATACTGGTGCCTGGACGATTGCCCTCATCCTTGGCTAGGGTCACCTGCTCTTTTGTCACCTCGCCGGTCTCACGATTGGTGACCAGCTTAGTCGCCGTCACGGGTACTACCTCATCCGCAAACAGCCCGGCCTCCTGAGCCGCCGCCGTGCGCGCCTGAGAGATAACTGCATATTCATCCTGCGCTTCCCGAGAGATGCCGTAGCGCTTGGCAACTGTCTCCGCTGTATCCAACATTGGCATATGGATCAGTGGCGCATGCTTGATAGCCAGTGGATCGACCAGACGGTGGGCATTAAAATGCTCGTTCTGAATCAGGCTGACAGATTCACAGCCACCGGCCACAATTACCTGCGAGCCATCATTGGTAATATTATTGGCACCTATGGAGATAGCCATCAGTCCGGAGGAGCACTGACGGTCAACCGTCATTCCAGAGACCGTAACCGGAAGACCTGCGGCCATAACTGCCTGGCGGCCTAGATTCATGGTCTGGGTTCCCTGTTGCATAGCCGCACCCATAATGCAGTCATCAATTTCCGCTGGATCAACCCCAGCGCGTTGAACAGCGGCATTGATTGCGAAGGAACTCATGGAGGGTGCTTCAAGATTGTTGAATGCACCGCGAAATGCCCGACCGATTGGGGTGCGAGCGACTGAAACAATAACGGCTTCTTTCATAAGAAAATCCTTAATAAATTAGTTTAATAGCCTTACTATTTGGCACTTTTCAGATAACAATTAGCCCTGCTTTTTATTGGCTCGGCAGTCTACTAGCTCTACTCTTTACTGGCCCTGCAGTGCCGCCATAGCTTTCATCACAAACTTCTCGGTCTG
>JABBBF010000043.1 GCA_018607545.1 SAR92 clade bacterium
CGCTGTTATTTAATCCCGGTGGATTTCGCGAAGAATTCCACGGTTTTCGATTAGAACAGCGGGTTGCGGTTATCTTGTTCGCGATTGTTGTTGCTGGTGTGGCGTTACCCCGTGAGTACACACCTTGGATTGAATTGTTGTCGCTGCCGCTGTTAATCGCTGGCGTGGCACTGGTTCACTCAAGTGTGAAAGTTATGGAATGGGGCGGACACTGGCTTGGATTAATGTACTTCGGACTGTTTTTTATCGGTCCAACAGGTACTGTGTTGGTCGGCCTTGGATTGGTTGATAGCATATTGAATTTACGCTCTCGTCTTGCGGCGTTTAAAAACCGCGACTCCTGAGCCAAGTATGAAAAGAGGATATTAAGATGGAAGTCATTCTGTTAGAAAAGATCGGCAAGTTGGGCAATATTGGTGACAAGGCTGTTGTTAAATCTGGCTTCGGTCGCAATTACCTGATCCCTCAGGGCAAGGCTGTTTTTGCTACAGCGGCAAACATTGCTGACTTTGAGCTGCGTCGCGCAGATCTCGAAGCCGCTGCGGCGTCCAAGTTAGGCGCAGCAGAAGCACGTGCTGCGGCACTGGCTGCAATCGGATCAGTGACTATCACTGCAGTTGCTGGCGACGAAGGCAAGCTGTTCGGTTCTGTCGGTATTCGTGAGTTGGAAGATGCTCTGGCTACTGCAGGCAGCGATATCAATAAGAGCGAAATCAACATGCCAGACGGTCCAATCCGTTTTGTTGGTGAGTTCAGCATTGAGTGTCAGTTGCACGTAGACGTTACTCAAAGCTTCACAGTTATTGTTGAAGCTGAATAAGTCCCCACTTAGAATTTAAAGCGGGAATTTATTGCAAAACGGCACTGCTTCTGAATAAGATGCAGTGCCGTTTTCGTTTCAACTTTCGTAACAACTGTCGTATGACTGTCTTTTCAACTAGAGCCTGATGATCAGTTAAAACTATGAACGAAGCATTATTTGCAGAACCTACAGCCAGCCAGCCACTGCCCCATTCGATTGAGGCAGAGCAGGCCGTACTTGGCGGTTTGATGCTAAAAAATGATGCCTTTGATGCTGCGGCGACAGTGTTATCTGATACCGATTTTTACAGCCAGGACCATCAGCTTATTTTTAATGCGATGGCGAGACTGGCGGAAGAGGGTCAGCCCTTTGATCCCATCACTCTCAGTGAATCTCTACAAAACAGTAATGAGTTAGCCGGCATCGGCGGTGCCGAGTATCTTGTGGATCTCGCCAGCAGCACGCCGAGCTCGGCGAATATTGCGGCCTATACCCAAATTGTTCTCGAGCGCTCAATTGTTCGCCAGCTGATTGGCGCGGCCAGTGAGACGGTGCGCAAAGGTTACAATCCCCTGGGTTGGGATAGTGCTCAGCTGCTCGCTGAAGCGGAGAGCCGACTCCAAGAAATTATTGAAAACCGGCCGAAAAAGGGCGGTTTCAAAGAAGTTAATGCCTTGCTTAAAGAGGCTGTCGAACGTCTTGATGAGCTGTTTAAGAACGATGCCGATATCACCGGTATGGGCACTGGCTTTAAAGATCTCGATGATATGACCTCCGGTTGGCAGAAGTCCGATCTAGTGATTGTGGCAGGGCGACCGTCTATGGGTAAAACCGCCTTTGCCATGAATATGGTTGAGTATGCGACCCTTAATCAAAATCGTCCGGTGCTGGTTTTCTCTCTTGAGATGCCAGCCAGCCAGTTGATTATTCGACTGCTGTCGTCGATCGGCAAGATCGATCAGACACGCATGCGCTCCGGTAATCTCACCGAAGATGATTGGCCGCGCCTCAGCAGTGCTGCGCAGCGCCTTAAAGACCGCCCCTTATTTATCGATGACACGTCCGGCATAACGCCATTGGGCATGCGCAATCAAATTAAACAGTTCACCCGTGAACGTGTTGAGCAGTTGCGTCAGGAATGGCATCAGGAACATGGTGCAGATACGCCGGCAGATACGGAAGCACTCTATGCTCAGGCCCAACCTGGTTTGATTATGGTGGATTACCTGCAGCTGATGAGCGGTAATAATCCGGCTGATGGTCGTGTGCAGGAGATCTCGCAGATCTCTCGGGAATTGAAAAACCTGGCTCGTGAATATGAATGCCCGATGATTGCACTCTCCCAGTTGAGTCGTAATCTTGAGCAGCGTCCCAATAAGCGACCGATTAACTCAGACTTGAGAGAATCTGGTGCCATTGAGCAGGATGCTGACGTCATTGTGTTTCTCTATCGCGATGAGGTGTACAACGAAGACAGTCCCGACAAGGGCAGTGCCGAAATCATTATCGGCAAGCAGCGAAATGGTCCCATTGGCACCTGCCGATTAGCCTTTCTCGGTAAGTACACGCGCTTCGAAAATTTGGCTGGCGACTACTTCACCGAAAACTAAATTTTTACAGATAGGCTTCCACAGGGTAATCGATCATGAGAATCTTCCACACCGTTAGTGGTCTTCGAGACGCGTTGACTGTGCATCGCCGTGAAGGTTTGCGCATTGGCTTTGTACCCACTATGGGTAACCTGCATCAGGGTCATCTGGCGTTGGTGAAACAGGCCCGTGAAAGCTGCGACATAGTGGTCTGCTCAATCTTTGTTAACGCATTGCAATTTGGCCTCAATGAAGATTGGGACAAGTATCCACGCACTTACCAGATGGATTGCGACAAGCTTACAGAAGCCGGTTGCGACTACCTCTTTCATCCAGATGATACCGAGATGTACCCCAATGGTCTGGATACTCAGAGTCGGGTTATCTGCCCGACCATGACCGATGTGCTCTGCGGCGCCAGCCGTCCCGGCCACTTCGAGGGTGTCACCACTGTGGTCTCTAAGCTGTTTAATATAGTTCAGCCCGATGAGGCTATTTTTGGTATCAAAGACTACCAACAGTTAGCGGTTATTCGGCGCATGGTCGAAGATCTCTGTATGCCGGTGCAAATTACTGCGGCACCGATTTATCGGGAAGCTGACGGTTTGGCCATGAGTTCGCGAAATAGCTATATCACCGAGGAAGAGCGTCCCAAGGTGGTTGTTTTAAAAGATAGCTTGGAGTGGATTGCGCATCAGGTTCGAGAGGGTGCACGAAATTTTCGCCAGTTAGAGGTGCTAGCTATTGAACGTATTGCTGAGGCTGGTTTTAAGACTGATTATATTACCCTGAGCAATAGCAAAACCTTGGATCCGGCGGCGGAAGACGATCTGGAAATCACTATTCTGGGTGCTATCTTTACTGAGTCGGCGCGACTGATTGATAACCTCAGTATTCGCCTCGACTAGGCCTATAGAACCAATTAGCTATTTTATTTAAGTACATCTTTTAACGTATTTTTAGGAGCAAATGGATGTTGTCGACCTTTCTGAAAGCCAAGCTGCATATGGGATCCGTGACCCAAGCCGAGCTTTGGTATGACGGTTCCTGTGCCATAGATGCGGATTTGTTAGCGCTCTCGGGCATGCGGGAATTTGAGCAGATCGATATTTACAATATTACCAATGGTGAGCGCCTTACCACCTATGTCATTGTGGCTGAAGCCGGATCCGGAATCATTTCTATGAACGGCGCAGCGGCGCGCAAATTCCAAGTTGGCGATCGGATTATTATTGCCAGTTACGGCCAGTTTTCCGAGTTAGAAGCGGCTGAGCATAAGCCTAAGCTGGTCTACCTCAATCCAGATAATACCGTCGAGCGCAGTGCCAATACCATTGCTGTGCAGCTGGCGGAATAAATTTGAAATTCAGCGCCCGTTTCACGGGCGCTTATAGTCACTCTAGTTCTAATTGCTCTGCTTTAATTACTTTGCTTTAAATACTCGCTCTCCCGCTAGCCAGGTTTCTAATACCTGGGTCTTCCACAAGTCTTTGGAAGCAATATGGTAGATATCCTGATCAAGCAAAATAAAGTCGGCCCACTTCCCAGGAGTTAGTCCTCCAAGCCTGTCCTCCTGGTGAGCTGCCCATGCAGCGTCGATACTAAAACTGCGCATGGTTTCTTTTATGGTCATGGCCTCTTCTGCAATCCAGCCACCTTCAGGTTGATTAGCTTTGTTCTGTCTGGTTACGGCGGCGTGTATACCATCGAAAGGCGCCGCTAACTCAACTGGGAAATCGGACCCTGAAACCACACGGCTGCCCTGATTGAGAAAACTGCGCCAGGCATAGGCACCTTTTAAGCGCTCGGCACCAATTCTGTCTTCGGCCATATTCATATCGCTAGTGGCATGAGTAGGCTGCATGGAGGGAATTACATCGAGGCTTTTAAAGCGTGGCAAATCGCTTAGGGCGACTACCTGAGAGTGCTCGATACGGTGACGCAGATGGCGGCCTCCAACTGTGTTGTAAGCATGTTCAATTTCATCCAAGGCAATGCGGTTGCCCTTGTCGCCAATAGCGTGAATCGCAACTTGAAATTCGGCCTTCGTAGCCAGGCTAAACAACTGGCGCAGTTGTTCAGCACTGGTGAGCAGCAGGCCGCTGTGATCGGGACGATCCTGGTAGGGCTCAATTAAGGCGGCGCCGCGGCTGCCGAGAGCACCGTCGGTATAAATTTTAATACTGCGGGCGCTGTACATATCATTGCTGCCGAGGCTATGGCCTGCAGCGAGGATCTGTTCAAGCTCGGGATCGGTTGACGAGATCATACCGTAGAGGCGCACTTGCATAGCGCCACTATCAGCCAGTTCGCGATAGAGAGCATGCTCTGTGGCACTGACACCGGCATCATGGGTCGAGGTGATACCCAGTTTCAGGAGATGTTTGCTGACCGTATCCAAGGCGACGGTAATTTCATCAGCGGTTGGTTTGGGTACTGCTTGGGCGATAAGGTCCATGGCATTGTCGATAAATACGCCCGTGGGGATGCCATCGGCATCTCGGAGAATTTCGCCGCCGGCGGGTGACAGGGTATTTTTATCAATACCGGCAGCTTTCATTGCAGCACTGTTGGCCCAGCCCGCGTGACCATCGACTCGGTTCAACCAAACCGGGCGATCATCGATAAACTGGTCTAATAGTGCAGCAGTGGGAAATTGCTGATCTGGCCACAATACCTGATTCCAGCCGCGACCTTTAATCCACTGCAGTTGAGGTTGTTCAGCGGCGTAGTTGGCAACTTTTTCGGCGGCCTGCCGAGCGGATGCGAGGCCGCGGACATCAATGCTAAGCAGCGTAAAACCGAGGCTTGAAACATGGCCGTGGGCATCAATTATGCCGGGTATCAGAGTTTTCCCCTGACCATCAAATTTTTCTGCCTTGGGGTAATTTGCGGCGATTTCTGAGTCGCCGGTGGCCAGGACTTTACCGTCTCTAATCGCCATAGCAGAAAAGTTAAATAGCTCACGCTGATTGTTAAAACTGTAGCCCTGAATATTGTCGATTAACAGAGTGTCTGGTTGTTCAGGTTCAGAGCAACCGGTAAGTAGACCAATCAGTAGTGCGTAGGGTAGGAATCGGCTTGCAAACCGGCTTAGGAATTGAGAATGGGTGCTCATAGTGTGGCTCCGCGAGATCTTTTATTATTATTATTTTTGACCTGAGGCTAGCCAAAGCTTCGCTAACCACGATACTTATTACGCAGATAGTCGCCTATCGGGTGCATTTGTGCGAGCTTTACTTTTTTCAGGAAGGTAGATGTATTCGCCACTTGCAGAGCTAAGCTGCCCTAGGCGGCCGACATTTTGCCGAATGTTAGGGCTTGCGGGCCATGGCACAGTTTTTTTTGAGTTACCACTTGCTGTTCCGATGATAATTAATCTGCTCAGAAATCGTCCCATGAGGGTTTCCTTTAGTAGGTAAAGTTGCGTTGATTCCCTGTGCGTTAGAGATATAGTTCGAATCTGAGTGAAGATACAGCCGAGTGGGGGAGGCTGAGCTGCTCAATTGTTCGTTGACTAATTACTTAAAACTGTTAAATTGCACAGGCTCTGCTCCTATTGACGCAGAAATTTTGGACCCAGTACCAGGTTGGCGTTATCCATGCCGCTGGTCATCAACAGAGATGGTGCAGCTATTTACCAATAGCACGAGCACCGATAACAGTCATTGAGCACGTACCCGTGTGACTGAAGTTCGCCGCCTTTCGCGGAATCCAGTTTGATGCAACAGCCGCTTGCCACTGAGAACCGTCCTGACACTAAACAGTGACGAGGAATTATTGTGGAATTACTATCTGGCGGTGAAATACTTATCCGCGCATTAAAAGATGCAGGTATCAAGCATGTCTGGGGTTACCCTGGAGGAGCTGCACTGCATATCTATGACGCCCTGTATCGACAGGACGACGTCCAGCATTTGCTAGTTCGCCACGAACAGGCCGCAGTGCATGCCGCCGATGGTTACTCGCGCTCCACTGGTGAAGTGGGTACAGCCCTAGTGACCTCAGGTCCAGGTGCGACCAATGCCATTACCGGTATTGCCACAGCCTATATGGATTCGATCCCTATGGTAGTGATCTCTGGACAGGTTCCATTGACCAAAATTGGTCAGGACGCCTTCCAAGAGACTGATATGGTGGGAGTTTCACGGCCTATAGTTAAACACAGTTTTTTGGTTACCCGCGCTGAAGATATAGCCGAAACCATCGCTAAAGCCTATTACATTGCTGCTACTGGTCGTCCCGGCCCGGTCGTTGTCGATATTCCAAAAGACGTCACTGACCCCAGCTATCAAATACCTTATGAGTATCCTGCTGAAGTCAAAATGCGCTCTTATCAGCCCTCAGACAAGGGTCATCGTGGACAGATTCGTCGTGCAGTGAGAACCTTGATCGGCGCTAAGCGTCCGGTTCTCTACACTGGAGGCGGTGTTGTTCTGGATAACGCCTCTGAGCATTTGATTGCTCTGGCGAAAAAGCTTAATTATCCAGTGACCAATACATTGATGGGTCTGGGTGGCTATCCCGGAACTGATCCTCAGTATCTGGGTATGCTGGGTATGCACGGTACATACGAAGCCAACACGGCTATGCACCATGCAGATGTGATCTTTGCCATTGGCGCGCGCTTTGATGATCGGGTTACTAATGATCTGGAAAAGTTCTGCCCCCATGCAACGATTATTCATATAGATGTGGACCCCACTTCGGTATCGAAAAATATCGAGGCGCATATTCCTATAGTGGGTACCTGTAATTCGGTACTGCCGGAAATGCTTAGCCTTATCGATCAGTCTGAAACTACTCCGGACAGCGATGCGATCGCTGAGTGGTGGCAGCAGATTGATCAGTGGCGTGCTGATAAAGGTATCTACACTGCCAGCCGCTATGAAGAGAGTTCAGGCAACTGCATCAAGCCTCAAGACGTTATCAAGATGCTGTACAAAGTCACTGAAGGCAAGGCGATTGTAACCTCAGATGTGGGTCAGCATCAGATGTTTGCCGCTCAGTACTATCTGTTCGACAAGCCGCGCACTTGGATTAACTCCGGTGGTCTCGGCA
>JABBBF010000135.1 GCA_018607545.1 SAR92 clade bacterium
TCCCGGCGTTCAGCATGGGGTCTATAAAAACCTGCGTATGGGCAAATATGAAATACAGTCGCGACTCGACCTGCATCGTCACAGTGTTGAGCAGGCGCGAACGGCTCTCTGGCGTTTTGTCGATGACTGCCAAAAGCATGGGGTGCGTTGCGCACTGATTACCCATGGCAAGGGTGAAGGACGTGAGCGTCCGGCAATCCTGAAAAGCTGTGTTAATCACTGGCTAAGGCAGTTTGATCAGGTATTGGCCTTTCACACCGCCCAGAAACATCATGGTGGGCTGGGTGCTACCTATTTGCTGATCAAAAAAAGTAGTGTTGCCCGGCAAAATACCAGTGAAAAATTGGAGCAGGGACGTCGTTTAAAGCGCTGACCTCTATCTTTGCAGGACTCATCGAAGCACTTAATTTTAGCTTTTGAGCAAATGATCCCTTTGTGGATTCGGTTCGTAACAAGATAAATAATAAAAAATGATGGGGTCGTCCAGTGAATCTGGTTTTTAATTTCGCTCTGTTTCATATTGGTTGGCTCGCTTGCGTGGTGGGTGCCGCGAGAGATTTGACGATGCTCGGTTCGACAATAGCAGTGCTTTTAATCGCCGTTCATCTCTCCAGAGTGACAAATTTTCGCGCTGAACTGTATCTGATTTTAGCGGCAATTATTGTTGGATTTACCTGGGAGACTCTGCTGCTATCGCAGCAGTGGCTGTCCTATGCCGGTTCCTCCCTGGGCAGCAGCCTGGCACCTTACTGGCTGGTTATTATGTGGGCACTCTTTGCAACAACTATCAATGTATCGATGGCCTGGATGAAAAACCGCTGGTTGTTAGCAGTGGTAATGGGTGCAATATTTGGCCCTATGGCTTTTATCGCTGGAGAAAAATTGGGTGCGGTTGAATTTCTTGATAATCAGCGCGCATTAATTGCCCTGTCATGTGGCTGGGCCATCCTGATGCCATTAATTTTGTGGTTGGCAGAGAAAATAAATGGGTTTAGCCAAAGTGAGGGCGAAACACAATGAATTTACTACTAAGTATTAACTTCGATCTAATGCTACAAGCACTGCCTGTACTGATGCTGGTTGCATTTACCACCTGGCTTATCAGTTTGGCGATAGATGATGTCAGTATTGTCGATTACATCTGGTCGCTATTGTCTCTGGCGGCAGCTTCCGCTTATGCCTTTCACACAGGCATTGAAAGTACGGTAAGCCTTGTAATGCTGATGATGGTTTCCATCTGGGCTTTCCGGTTGACCTTTTTCTTGATGAAGCGCGGACGCAACCAGCCAGAGGACCGCCGCTATCAAGTTATTCGCGAGAGAAACTCACCTAATTTCGGCTTTAAAAGCCTCTACCTGATTTTTATCTTCCAGGGGTTAATTGCCTGGATAATCAGTACTATTTTCGTTCCCGTTTTTGATGCCGGGGCTACTGCAGAAACCGCTATTGCCTGGAGCCTTTGGCACAGTGCCGGGGTTGCTCTATGGCTTTTTGGCCTGATCTTTGAAAGCATCGCAGACAATCAATTACACGCTTTTAATCAAAAGGTTGTCCCGGATAGCAAAACTCTGAACACCGGTCTCTGGCGCTACTGCCGTCATCCCAATTACTTCGGTGAGTTTTGTATCTGGTGGGCCTGGTTTATATTTGCCATTCCAACTGCATCCCTGTGGATATTGCTTGCTCCAGGGATAATGACCTATCTGTTGATGAAGTTCTCCGGGGTTGGCAATATGGAAAATGGCATCACCGATCGTCGGCCTGACTATCAAGCTTATATAGATTCCACCAATACCTTTTTTCCCTGGAAACCGCGAGTTAATGTAAACGGGGATATCTAATGCTTCGGCTCTTAACTGGCGTTTTGCTAATACTCACCGTGCAGATTAGTGATGCCGTTGAAAGTGGCAAGCCTGCCGTTGATTCTTGGGGTGTTGATAAAAATATCGACTTCAAGGTTTTCCTCAATGATCGTGAAGTGGGTAGCCACAGGTTTGTTCTGCAACAACAGGGAGAAAAATTATTGGTCTCCTCGATCATGAGTTTGGATTTCACCATTCTAATGGTCAAAAAAATCGAATACCACCATCGGGCCAATGAAGTCTGGCAGGCTGGTTGTCTGGTATCCCTCAATAGCCAAACCCAAAAGCAGGGTAAAAATATTCGCGTCAGTGCGATAACCGATGCCACTGGATTGGTGGTTGAGCATGGCCAAGGGTCGGAGACCATCAAGGGCTGTGCACGAGGTTTTGCCTACTGGAATCCGACACTTCTCGACGCTGATTATCTGCTTAATGCTGAATCTGGTGAGTATCTGCCAGTAGAGATAAGCAGCACAGTTTCTGCCCAAGACAATACCATCCATATGCTTATCGCCGGCCCAAAAGCTGATGTGCGATTGCAATATGATGCCGCTGGTAACTGGCTGTCTCTGGAGTCCAAGTTGCAGGTTGGTGGACTTCTTCGCTATCAGCGAGTTGCGACTGACCAACTATTTTCCGGAGAGTAATCATGATGCAACAGACAAAACTGACAATTATTTCCATGCTGTTTTTGTTGTTGGCTGGCTGCAGCTCGCAACGGCCCATGGCAACCGTAGACTATGTGGATATTCAGCAGTTTATGGGCGACTGGTATGTGATTGCCAATATCCCCACCTTTCTCGAGAAGGGCGCCCACAACCCGGTTGAATCCTACCGTCTTGAAGCCGATGGCACTATTGCCACTACATTTAGTTTTAATGCCGATGCCTTTGATGGTGAGCAGAAGGTCTATCACCCACGCGGTTTTATAAAAAATAACCAGACCAATGCCGAATGGGGCATGCAGTTTTTATGGCCGATTAAAGCGGATTACCGCATTGTCTATTTGGATGCGGACTATCAGTACACGGTAATTGGCCGCAACAGTCGTGACTATGTGTGGATAATGGCTCGCAGCCCGGAAATATCCGCGCAGAAATACACAGAATTAGCGAACTTCGTCGCCAGTCTCGGCTACAATCCTCAGCTATTAGAAAAAGCGCCACACCAGATTGCCGTTCCTAATAAGAATTAAAAGCAGCAACAAGTAAAATAAGAATAAAAGCGAAAATAAAAATATGAAAATTGCAGTTATTGGTACAGGCATCTCCGGCAATGTCGCCGCCTATCATTTAAACAAAGAACATGAGATTACTGTATTCGAGGCCAATAACTATATTGGCGGCCACACCCATACCCACGATATTGAATCCAATGGCAAAACCTATCAGGTCGACTCTGGTTTTATTGTGTTTAACCATAAAACCTATCCCAATTTTATTAAGTTGTTGGCCGAGCTGGGGGTGCAAGAGCAGCTCTCCACTATGAGCTTTGGGGTTAAGTGCGAAAGAACTGGCCTTGAATATATGGGCTCAACCCTAAACAGTCTGTTTGCTCAGCGGCGCAATCTACTGCGCCCCTCATTCTGGAAAATGATTTTTGAGATCCTGCGCTTTAACAAAGAGGCCAGCGCACTTGTCGTCGAGGATATTGACGATATTACCCTTGGGGAATATTTAAAGCGCGGCAATTACAGCCAGACGTTTATTGATCTGTATTTAATCCCTATGGCCGCTGCCGTCTGGTCAGCAGATCTGCAGATTATGTATCAGTTTCCGGCCCGCTACCTGATTCGTTTCTTCCAAAATCACGGCCTGCTCAGTGTCAATGATCGACCCGACTGGTATGTGATTAAAGGTGGCTCAAAAACCTATGCAACCGCTTTAACGGCATCCTTTAAAGATAAGATTAGACTGTCTACAGCGGTTGAAAAGGTTCAGCGCACAGAGACTGGTATAGTGATTACCAGTGCTGCTGGCGAAGAGCATTTTGATGCAGTGTTTATTGCCAGCCACAGCGACCAAGCACTGGCTATGCTCGCCGATCCCAGTGAAGCTGAGCAGCAGGTATTGGGCGCAATGACTTATCAGGATAATGAAGTACTTTTGCATACCGACGAGTCAGTTATGCCAGTGCGCAAGCTTGCCTGGGCTGCCTGGAATTATCACTTGCTCGAGGGAGAACAGGGCAGGGTTCCGGTCACCTACAATATGAATATTTTGCAGGGCTTTGATTGCCCGGAGCAATTTTGCGTAACCTTAAATAACAGCGACGCGATTGATCAGGGTAAAGTGTTAAAGCGCATGAACTACCAACACCCTGTATACACCCCGGAATCTGTCGCCGCACAGGCGCGCCAGGTCGAGATTAATAAAGACCGTACCTTCTACTGTGGTGCTTACTGGCGCTATGGTTTTCATGAGGATGGTGTCGTCAGTGCGCTGGATGCGCTGGGTCATTTTAATCGTCGCCACAGGTAAGAAAATATGCAATCTGGCATTAATAGTCGACTCTACACTGGCACCATCGGCCACTGTCGACATATGCCGGCGGTCAATAAGTTTCGCTATCAGCTGTTTATGCTCTATCTCGACCTAGATGAAGTGGAAACCCTGTTTGATAAATACTGGCTCTGGTCGAGCAAGCGCAAAAACTTCGCCTGGTTTAATCGTGCCGACCACAGCGGTGATCCAGATCAACCCTTAGCTGAATCCATACGCGAACTGGTCAACGAGAAAACCGGCAGCAGACCCTCAGGCCCCATTCGACTGCTAACCAATCTTCGCTATCTATTTTATAAATCAAATCCGGTGAGTTTTTACTACTGCTTTAACGCCGATGGCGAAACCCTGCACAGCATAGTTGCAGAGGTTACCAATACCCCCTGGGGTGAACGTTACTGCTACGTGCTTTCAGAAGATGAACAAGTTGAGCCAGAGGTTGAGCCAGAAGCTGCCGATTCTAATCTGCACTACAGCACCGAAAAGCGCTTTACGGTTTCGCCATTTATGCCAATGGATATGCACTACGGGTTTGAGTTTTCCCCGCCAGCTCGGCAGCTAATGGTAAAGATGCAGAACTATCGTCAGGGGCAGCGGGTTTTTGATGTCGAATTGGCGATGCAGGCAACAGCCATAAACTCGGCAACTTTGGCAAAACAGCTCTTTCGGTTGCCGTTGATGACTGTTAAGGTCACTGCAGCTATATACTGGCAGGCGCTAAAAATCTGGTTAAAGGGCGTTCCGTTTTTAGGTCATGGCGGCGAATACCAACAGCATAATAATAAGAGAGAACATTAAAAGTGAGCACAGATATCTCCCAGCAAATCACCTCGAAGCATCCCCGTTGGATTGACCAGTTTGCACGCAAGGGTGTGATGGCAAGATTTGCAAAGATCAGCCATGGACAGATACGCATTACCGATAGCAGCGGCGAGACAATATTTGGCCAGCCTGACAGTAATGGTGAGCTCTGTGTCGATATCAAGGTAATCGACCCGCGCTTTTATGCCGACCTCGCCTTTGGTGGCACTGTGGCCGCCGGCGAGTCCTATATGCAGGGATGCTGGGCCTGTAGCGACCTGACAGCCCTGGTGCGGATTATGGTGCGCAATCGCCATGTGATGGATGCGGTCGAGGGCAGCCTCTCTAGATTTAAGACGCCGCTATTGCGTATGGGCCACTGGTTAAATCGCAATACCCAGAGCGGCAGCCGCCGCAATATTGAAGCCCATTACGATCTGGGTAACGAGATGTTTGAGTTATTTCTCGACCCCACCATGATGTATTCCAGCGCATACTATCCCAAGCCTGAATCTACCCTTGAGGAGGCCTCTGTTGCCAAACTCAAACGTATCTGTGACAAGTTGCAACTCAGCAGTGACGACCATGTGATTGAGATTGGCACCGGTTGGGGCGGCTTTGCTATCTATGCTGCCAGCCATTACGGCTGTAAAGTGACCACCACAACCATCTCTAAAGAGCAACACGCCATGGCCGCAAGCCGTGTCGCCGCCGCTGGTCTTGAAGATAAAATTACTCTGCTGATGGAAGACTACCGGGATCTGACAGGTCAGTTCGATAAGTTGGTTTCTATTGAGATGATCGAAGCCGTAGGGCACCAGTATCTGGATACCTATTTCGCCAAGTGCAGCTCACTGCTTAAGCCCGAGGGGATTATGCTGATTCAGGCGATTACCATTGCCGATCAGTTCTATGATCAGGCGATTAACTCGGTGGATTTTATCCAGAAATTTATTTTTCCCGGTGGCTTTATTCCCTCGGTCAGTGCGATTGCCGATTCGGTAAAACAGGCCACTGATATGCGCCTGTTTCATCTCGAAGATATCGGCCCCCATTACGCCACCACATTGCAGCACTGGCGGGAACGCTTTTTTGAAAATATTGATCAGGTTAAAGCCCTGGGTTACTCCGAGCAGTTTATTCGTATGTGGGAGTTCTATCTCTGCTATAGCGAGGGCGGCTTTCTGGAGCGCGCGCTGGGCGATGCTCATCTGGTGTTTATCAAGCCGGAAAACCGAATTGATTGGCGAGGGTCTTTTTAAGACCCCTCGTGAACGTCATCCCAGCGAAGGCTGGGACCTATAGAGTTACGCTGCGAGCTATAGAGGTACTGGCCTTCGCCAGTATGACGGGACGTTGTAGCAAGTATCAGCCGCTATTTAACCTTTTGATAAAACAGTATAAATCCCCTGTACAAGCTTATGCAGCTGTTCGTCGCTGGTGATATAGGGCGGCATCACATAGACCAGTTTGCCAAAGGGTCGCACCCATATTCCCTCGGCGACAAACTGCTTCTGAATCTCGGCCAGTGTGACAGGCTCTTTCATTTCAATCACACCTATAGCACCTAAGACACGAATTTCGGCAACATCGCCCAATGCTTCGAAGGGCGCCAGCTCAGTTTTTAATGCAGTTTCTATACGCCGAATATTAGCTTGCCAGTCACTGTTAAGCAGCAGATCAATACTCGCATTGGCCACGGCACAGGCGAGGGGATTACCCATAAAGGTCGGCCCGTGCATAAAGCAGCCGGCTTCACCATTGCAGATACCGTTGCTAACTTCTTCGCTGCACAGGGTGGCGGCGAGGGTCATATAGCCGCCGGTAATCGCTTTGCCGAGGCACATAATATCCGGAGAAATTCCCGCCCATTCGCAGGCAAATAATTTTCCGCTACGGCCAAAACCAGTGGCGATTTCATCGGCGATCAACAACACATTGTGCTGGTCGCAGAGTTCCCGTACACGCTTTAGGTAGTGGGGTGAATAGAAGCGCATACCGCCAGCGCCCTGAACGATGGGTTCTAAAATAACTGCAGCCAGCTGGTCTTTTTTCTCGCCAATTATTTCGGCAAATTTAGCAATATCAGCCTCATTCCACTCTTCGTCTATGCCGGTCTGCGGCGCTGGAGCAAAGTACTGTTTAGCGACCACCTGATCAAACATATGGTGCATCCCGGTGACGGGATCACAGACCGACATGGCGGCAAACGTATCGCCATGGTAGCCAC
>JABBBF010000214.1 GCA_018607545.1 SAR92 clade bacterium
TCTACAGCGATTCACCGCGGACTGACGAAGAGGGTCGCCTGCGTGTCGATGAGCTGGAGTTACTTCCCGAAGTTCAGGATGTAGTTGCTGAAGCCTGGGCTAATATCAGCACTGAGAACCTTGGCGAACTAACTGACTTTGTCGGCTATAAGCAGGAGTTCCTCAATCTGTTTGGCTTTGAGATCGAGGGTGTCGATTACGCTGCCGAAGTCGACCCCAATGTTCAAATCAGCAACCTTGTATAACGCCTGAAATATGAGTTCAAAAGCCACGCAATTTAAAATCGCGCTGTTGCACCCTCGCTATTGGTTGACCTGGTTTGGATTTGGTATCTGGCGTTTGGTCACCATTTTACCATTCCCTGTTCTACTACTTTTAGGCCGGGTGATTGGTCTGGTTTTTTACGCGATTCCAAGTCAGCGAAAAACCATTGCACGGCGCAATATCGAAATCTGCTTTCCGGATCTCAGCGTCGCTCAACAGCGAGCCATGCTGAGATCTAATTTTATCAGTACCGGTATTGCCGTTATGGAAGTTGGTATCTCCTGGTGGTGGTCGACAAAGCGCTTTAACAAACTGATTCATATTGAGGGGCGTGAAAACCTCGACGCAGTTAAAGGTCGCGGTGTAATGCTTCTTGGCATCCATTTCACCACTCTGGAGATTGGTGCTGCGGCGATGTCCACCGTCATTGAAATGGATGGTATGTATCGTGCCCATGGCAATCCGGTCTATGATTTTTTACAGGCTCGAGGGCGTCTGAGTAAAGGCATAGGTAACGGTGTAGTCTACGAGCGTCGAGATGTACGTGGCACCATGAAGGCCTTAAAAAACGGTCGTGTTCTCTGGTACGGTCCAGATCAGGACTACGGACTGCAGCAGGGTTTGTTTGTGCCGTTTTTTAATGTCCAGGCAGCGACAGTCTATGCTACAGCGCGGTTTGCTGAAAAAACCGGCGCCGCTGTAGTTCCCTTTAGCCACATTCGACTTCCCGGTTCCCAGGGCTATCAAGTTACTATCCACCCGGCGCTGGAAAACTTCCCAGTGGGTGACGATTTTGTCGATACTAGACGGATAAACAAGATTGTCGAAGAGTTTATTATGCTGCAGCCAGATCAGTATCTCTGGGTACACCGACGGTTTAAGAACCGTCCCGAGGGAGAGGCTGATTTATACGGCCTGCCGATTAAAAAGAAAAAACGCCGTCGAGCGGCTTGAACGAATTTTCAACTTGAGCGTATCTGTATTTAATTGCAGGTACAGTTAGAATACAGGTTTAGCTTGTGTAGCCTCAGTGGCGACAGTACCATTGCGACTCTTTGCTCTAGCTGTTTTAACAACAGCTAGACACAACATTTTATACAACAAATTTTGAATGCTTTTAAAAGGAAGTAGGCCATGATTAGCGGAAGTATTGTCGCGTTGCTAACACCGATGCACCCGGACTCTCTAGAGGTGGATTGGGACGCGCTGAAAAAGCTGGTCGACTGGCATATAGAGCAGGGTACCAACAGCATAGTTGCGGTGGGCACCACCGGCGAATCAGCTACTCTCAGCGTTACAGAGCACGCCCAGGTTATCAGCGTGGTTGTCGAACAGGCCGCTGGCCGTATTCCGATCATTGCTGGCACTGGCGCTAACTCCACCCGCGAGGCCATTGAGCTCACCCAGGCCGCCGCTGATGCCGGCGCTGATGCCTGCCTGCTGGTAACTCCCTATTACAACAAGCCGACCCAAGAGGGTCTGTATGAGCACTACAAGGCGATTGCCGAGGCTGTGGATATCGACCAGATTCTCTACAATGTGCCGGGGCGCACCGCCTGCGATATGCTTCCCGAGACTGTTCTGCGCCTCAGCGCGATTGATAATATTGTTGGTATTAAGGAAGCCACTGGTGACCTTGAACGCGCCAGGCAAATTATTGATCAATGTCCTGAGGGCTTTGCGGTGTACTCCGGTGATGATGAAACCGCCAGAGAGTTGATGCTGCTCGGTGGTCATGGAGATATTTCCGTCACGGCAAACGTTGCACCAAAATTGATGTCAGAGATGTGCGCTGCGGCGCTGTCCGGTGAAGCTGAGAGAGCTCAGGCTTTAGATTCAAAGCTGGCTGGGTTGCACAGCAGCCTGTTTGTCGAAGCCAACCCAATACCGGTTAAATGGGCTGTGTCCGAGTTGGGTCTGCTTGCTAATGCTCTGCGTCTACCTATGACACCGCTCTCTGAGTCACACTATGAGGTAGTTCGAGCTGCGATGCGCAGTGCAGAGCTGGTTTAACTACTTTTTATAAAAAACATACGGGGCTACCGATAAAAATGAAATCACTGATAAGCGCGCTGAATATCACTGTTATCCTGAGTTTAAGTGGCTGTGGCTGGTTGGGGTTGCGCGATCGCAGCAATGACTATCTGCTCGCTGAGGAGACCGAGGTAACCACTATTCCCGCAGGTCTTGATCGCTCTGTTGTCGGACAGCTATATCCGATCCCACAGATCTCCTCTGAATCAATTGAGCTGGCTAAGTTTGAGACACCGCGCCCCCAGCCGGCATCGGTCAACACCTTTGAGCAGCTAGTTAAAATCCAAAGTCTTGAAGGTCGCCGCTGGATATTGATCAATATCCCACCAGGCGAGTTGTGGCCCCGTGTGCGCAGCGTGTTAAATCGCAGTGGTGTTCCCACGGCACTGGCTGAAGGCTCGACGGGCATTATCGAAACAGTGTGGGTAAAATTTAACTCCGATGAAGATAACTCTCACCGTTTTCGCATCCAGATATCCCCGGGGATCCAGTTAAACAGCTCTGAGATATCCCTGCTCCACAATCAGGCTACACGCGCCCAAGAAGAGCAGGCTGAATGGCCCCAGATTTCAGATAGCGATACGCGGGAAAAAGATATGCTCTCTTTGATCGCAAATGAACTGGCTGGGGATACCAATTTCGCCTCGGTTTCCCTCTTGGCTCAAGATATTGGCGGTGAGGCCAAGGTCAACGTGGTTACCCCTGAGGTTGCCGATCCCTTTATCCAGGTCAAGCTGAGCTTTGATCGCGCCTGGGCATCAATTCTGTACTCTGCTAATCGCGGTGGCTTCAGCCTGATAGATCAGAATCGTTCAGAGGGCACTCTCTATATAAATTACACAGACCTGACTTTAGATAAGCCCGGTTTATTTGCTCGCTGGTTTGGTGAGAGCACTGATGAGATTCTTGAGATTAACTACCGTATTTTAGTGCAGGAGGTAGGCGCGGATGTTGAAGTGCGTATTGTCGGCCCCGAGGCTGAAGGCCTAACTAAAGCAGAAGCTCTCAGGCTGTTAAAGATTTTACGTAACAATATGTCTTAAGGCGTATAGCTCTTTGCGCTTTGCATCTCTGGGCAGCGGTAGCAAGGGCAATGCCACCCTTGTCGAATGGCGCGACACCTGCGTTATGATCGACTGTGGGTTCTCTATTAAAGATACCGCCAAGCGTCTGGAAAAACTCGGAAAAACCCCTGATGATATAGACGCCATTCTGGTGACTCACGAACACAGTGATCACTGGAAGGGCGTTATACCGCTCTCTGCCAAATTCGATATTGATGTCTATGTGACCGCCGGCTGTATGCGCAGTCGCAAAGCTGATGATCGAGCTTTTCCCTATCATATTATCGATAGCCATCGGCAGTTTCAGGTTGGTGATCTTGTGGTCACTCCTGTGCCTGTTCCCCACGATGCTCGAGAACCGGTTCAATTCCTGTTTAACAGCGATAATCACCAGCTGGGTATATTGACCGACGTCGGCTCTCTTACACCCCATATAGAGTCTGCCTATGCTAACTGTGATGGTTTGCTGGTGGAGGCCAATCATGATCTGGATATGTTATATAACGGGCCTTATCCCGAGTTTCTAAAAGAGCGTGTCTCTGGACCCTGGGGACATCTGAATAATCAGCAGACAGCAAGGTTACTTGCGGTAATCGATCAGCAGCGTATCCAACAGTTGGTGATTGGTCATATCAGCGATAAAAACAATACACTGGATAAAGTCAGGTCAGCAGTGGAACCGGTTATCTCCAGCAGTGGCAATCTTTATTACGCCTGCCAGCAGCAGGGTTTTGATTGGCTTGAGCTAAATTAAGCAATATTAGCCCCCGCGGAAATCCAACCTGAAAACATTTTTTTTCTTCCACTGCAAACACTTTCTCTATTTTTAAACCAACTTTTTCAATTTATTTATGACTTTTTTCCACAGATAGCACGAATATCTAGAAAAATTTTAACAAAAGCTCTGTAAGTTATTGATATTAGCTCGATGAATTTGTAACCCATTGATTTATATGGAGTTAATTATGTGGTTAAAATTTGATCAATTTAACAGAAATGCCGGTTTTTTAGGGGGTTAACCTATCCAAACCCCATTTAATCCACAAAGTTATCCACAGCTTTTGTGGGTATCTTTTTGATTTTGTAAAAAGCAGGCAGTTTTCTTCGTTAGGTGAGAAAGCGATTTTTGCCAGCTATTGAGTGAGAATGATTTGATGGAATGTCACGGTCGCCGCTAAGTGATTTAATAGAGAGAATAACCTGCATTTATTTAGCGTTCAGTGGTTAAATAGCCCTTCGCCCGTTATATAAATAGCTCTTCGCCCGATATGTAAATAGCCCTATGCCGATCATACAAATATTTAATGCTTCAAGTGCCTTTGAGGACAGTGCCAGGCAACTGTCTGCAAAGCTGGGATTGCCTCAGCGCACAGAACAATCAGTTGACTATGACTATTTACTGGATTTCTCCGAGTCCGGGTTATCCCTTGTCCCATCCAAAAATAAAGGCTATGGGCCAATAAAGTGCGATTTTGTCGGTGGTAGTCACAGTCACCGACGTCGTTTTGGTGGTGGTAATGGTCAGGCAATTGCCAAAGCCATAGGTGTTTCCGGCAAGTTCTCTCCGCTGGTTCTGGATTTGACCGCAGGGCTTGGTGGCGATGCTTTTGTCCTTGCCTCCCTGGGCTGCACTGTCACCATGCTTGAGCGCAACCCGATAGTCCACAGTCTGCTAGCCGATGGCCTGGCGAGAGCTCATATCAGCGCAGAAGATGATTTTGAGTTAAGGGATATTATGCAAAGGATCAGTTTGCTTGAAGCTAATTCAGCAGAGTACCTTCAGAAGGGTGCTAGCAGTGACCTGGCGTCTGCAGATGTGGTCTATGTGGACCCGATGTTTCCTGAGCGCAAGAAGTCAGCCAAGGTAAAAAAACAGATGCAGGCCTTTCATGCCATTGTTGGCGCAGATTTAGATGCCGATAAGCTGCTGGCTCTGGCCCTTAAAGTTGCCAACTACAGAGTGGTTGTCAAGCGTCCGGCGGGAGCAAACTATCTGGCGGATAGCAAACCCAGTTACGCCCTTGAGGGCAAATCGACACGCTACGATATCTACACTTTAAAAAAACTTCCGACTTAAGTAAGCGCAGCTTGGTTAAGACAGAAGTTTAGTTAAAAGAGTCTGGTAAATATCTGTCAGCGTATTGAGGTCATCGACACTGATATTCTCATCGATCTTATGGATAGTCGCGTTAACCGGACCCAGCTCAATAACCTGAACGCCATGTGGGGCGATAAAGCGACCATCAGAAGTGCCGCCGGCTGTTGATAATTCAGGCTTCAGGCCAGTGACTTCAGAAATACTGGCAACCGTTGCACTGACCAGATCTCCCTCGGCCGTTAAAAAAGGCAGTCCACTCAAATTCCAGTTAGCTCTGTATTCAAGGCCGTGCTTGTCGAGTATCTGCTCGGTGCGTTCAATTAGCTGCTGTTCAGTTAACTCGGTGGAAAAGCGGAAGTTAAAGATAACCTCAAGCTCACCGGGAATAACATTGGTGGCGCCGGTGCCGCCATTGATATTGGATATCTGGAAGCTGGTGGCGGGGAAAAATGCATTGCCCTGATCCCACTCCTCAGCGGCGAGTTCTGCCAGCGCCGGCGCAGCGCGATGAACCGGATTGTCAGCCAGATGAGGGTAGGCCACATGACCCTGAAGGCCTTTTATGTTGAGAGTACAGCCCAGTGATCCGCGGCGTCCATTCTTGATAATATCACCACATTTTGCAGTGCTAGAGGGCTCACCAACCAGACACCATTCCGGCAGGCTATTTTGCTCTTTTAGCCAGTCGACAACTTTTACTGTGCCGTTGGTCGCCACACCTTCTTCATCACTGGTAATCAGAAATGCAATCTGCCCAGAATGATCAGGGTTCTCAGCGACAAAACGTTCTACAGCGACTACCATCGCGGCCAGCGAACCCTTCATATCAGCCGCGCCGCGGCCGTAGAGATAACCCTCTTTGATCTCGGCTTCAAAGGGCGGTAATTGCCATTTCTCTTCTGGCCCGGTGGGTACCACATCTGTATGCCCGGCAAAGCACAGCGTTGGCCCCTGAGTGCCGCGCACTGCCCAGAAATTATCCACGTCAGCAAAGCGCAGCTTCTCAATATGAAAACCAATAGCCGCTAATCGATCGATCATCACCTGCTGGCAACCACAGTCCTCTGGGGTGACTGAACGGCGGCGAATAAGATCCTGGGTGAGTTCGATTGTTGCTGATGGCTGTGACATTGACTTGACCTTTAATGAATGGGGGTATTGTAAAGATCAATTGCTTCTCAGGCTATATTCTTGACTATGTTTCCCGTGACTATTGATAAAACAAGCAATCTTACGTCAGCAGATTTATCATTTACCCAACCTATTAATGCAGCCATAAAAAAAGGCTCCATGGGAGCCTTTGTTATTGTTGACAGGCGTTTACTCAATGATCAGCTCGCCTTCTTACGGCTATACCAAACAGCCCTAAAGCCATTGAGCCAAACAGAAACAGTGCACTGGGGATTGGCGTCGCTATAGGTGGCTGTACGGAGGCAAATAGCTCTCTGCCAGCTAGGCGATCATTAGAGGTGTAGACAAGCATAGTGCTCGACCAATCAAAGTTTTTCTGTCCACTTGCCTGCTCTTTTAATTGTTTTGCGGTACGACGCTCTGAACGATCATTAAGCTTTGGCACTGAGCCCATAATATCCCAGATAACATAGTTAACCAGGGCATTGTATTTTTTTGCTGTCTCACTGAGCGTCTCAGAGAAGTCCAGCAGAGTAAACAAATAGCCGGCCTGATTGTATTTTGTCTTGTCGTTGCGACGATTATTGTACTTACCCGCACCGTTTTGAATATCGTTATAGGTATTAACGGTTGCATCCCATGTGTTGAGGGAATGTCTGGAATTATCGTTGGTTATTGCTAAGGTGGTATCGCCATCGATGGTTAATTCGTAGGCACCGGTTCTGATGTCTGGGCCCTCAACATCCAAGGTTG
>JABBBF010000077.1 GCA_018607545.1 SAR92 clade bacterium
GTCGATTCCCGGTCTGCATATTCGCGATGCGCTGGATGCAGTGGCAACTCAATCTCCAGGCCTGATCAGCAAATTTGGCGGTCATGCCATGGCGGCAGGGCTAAGTCTCGATGAAGATAAACTGGCGGAATTTGAAAAGGCTTTTCAGCAGCAGGTGGAGAAAAGCCTCGGTGCCGATGATCTGCTGGCGCGCATGGTTACCGATGGTGAGCTGGGGACCGATCAGCTATCCATGAATACCGCGCAATTACTGCGCGATGCCGGTCCCTGGGGCCAGCAGTTTCCCGAGCCCTGTTTTGAGGGCTTGTTCCAAATTAAACAACAGCGTATTGTCGGTGAGAAGCATTTAAAGCTGGTTCTGGCTCATGAGTCTGAACCCAATCGCGGTATTGATGGTATTTGCTTTAATGTGGATATTGACCAGTGGCCCAATCATCGGGCAGAGACAGTGCGCTGTGTCTATCGTCTGGATATCAATGAGTACCGCGGACTGGAAAAACTACAATTATTAATCCAGTTTATTGAAGCCTGTTAACTATATTAGATAGAACGTATTTTCTGAGTTTCTTCGTTTTCTATCTCTGGGGTACCTATCTATGAGCGCAAAAGCTGACTTTCGAGCTGACCTGATCCTGTTATTAACCGCTGCTATCTGGGGCTTAGCCTTTGTTTTTCAGCGCACAGGTATGGACCATATAGGCCCAATAACATTTGTGTTTTGTCGCTTTGTAATTGCCGCTGTGGCCATCGTACCTCTCTGGTATTTAATGGAAAAGCCCAAGTCTGTATTGACTGTTACAGCAGTCGATAAAAAAGCTGTAGTGCTCGGCGTGTTTATGGCGGTGGGTATGCTGTTACAGCAGGCTGGGTTACTGTATACCACCGTTAGTCGCGCCGGGTTTCTTACTGGTGTGTATATTATTTTTGTGCCTTTAATCGGCCTACTACTGGGCAATAAAACTGCATGGCCGACATGGCTGGGTATCGCGCTCTCGGTTATCGGTTTGTACTTTCTTGCCCAGATTGAGAGCAATGAATTTCTTCTTGGCGATGTTCTGATACTTATCAGTGCTGTGGTCTGGGCACTGCATGTAATTTATACCGGACGCAGAGCTAATGAAATCTCTGTCTATCGTTTAATGTTTATCCAGTTCACTGTTGCTGGCCTGATAAGTGGGTTGATTATGCTGTTGGTGGAGACATGGAATTGGCAGGCGGTACTGGATGCTGGTGTAGCACTTCTCTATGTAGGTGTACTCTCTTCCGGTGTAGCCTTTTCGCTTCAGGTGGTGGGCATGCGTACCGCACCGGCATCCCATGCGGCAATTATTCTTAGCTTTGAAGCTGTGTTTGCGGCAATTGGCGGCTGGTGGTTTCTAAGCGAGTATTTAACCCTTACGGAGCTAATCGGCTGTGCGTTAATTTTATTTGGTGGCCTGGTTTCACAGCTCAAGGTATTTCTGAAAAAGTCTGCGGTTATCGAGCATCCGCAGGGAGTAAATTGAAGGTTTCTTGGTCATACTGATACAGCTGTTCAAGAGATCAGTAGAGGGTAAATTATGCAAAGACGACAGTGGTTAAAAAATATTATGTTGCTTGGCGTTGGTGCTTTTGGCGCAGGCAGGCTTTGGGCGCTGGAAAAAATTCAACGCCTCGACACTGAGTGGAGGAAGCTACTCACACCGGAACAGTATTATATTTTGCGGGAAGAGGGCACTGAGCCCGCGGGCAGTAGCCCCTTGGATAAGGAGTATCGCCAGGGAGAATATCGCTGTGCCGGTTGCGATCTGCTGCTGTTTACCTCGGCAATGAAATACGACAGTGGTACTGGCTGGCCTTCATTTTTCGATAAGGTCGAAGGGCATTTAGAAACAAAGAAGGATTTTAAACTGATCTGGCCGCGCACCGAATATCACTGCGCTCGCTGCGGCGGTCACCAGGGCCATGTATTTGATGATGGCCCCAAACCCACAGGGCTGCGCTGGTGTAATAATGGCCTGGCGCTGCGCTTTTTGCCTGCGGCTGAAGACCAGCCCTAAGCGTTTATTTTAATATTTTCCTAACTTCAGTCAGCACGGCCTGTTTGATCATTGGCTGTGCCAGTTCGGTGGGGTGTATGCCATCTTGCTGAATCATTCCCTCAGTTAAAACAAGCTCTTCAAACTGGAAAGGCACCAAGAGAATATCCTCTTCCTCTGCCAGGGTTGGAAAGAGTCGAGCAAAAGTCTCCGTATAGCGCTTGCCGTAGTTAGGCGGCAGGCGCATGGCAAACAGAATTGGCTGGGCATTCTGCCCACGGCAGAGTTCGATCATTGTCTGCAGATTAGATTTGGTTTTTGTCAGGGGGTGGCCGCGCAGACCATCATTGCCGCCAAGCTCCAGCAGCACATGGGTGGGTTTAAATTTTTCCAGCAACAGCGGCAGGCGGGCCAGTCCATTGCCGGTGGTATCACCGCTGATACTGGCGTTAATAATTTTAAGTTCCGGTTCCAAATCAGCGCGCAACAAATTAACCCAGCCATTGTCGGGATTGATACCGTAGCCGGCACTCAGGCTATCGCCCAGCACCAGTAATGTCGATGCAGAGCTGTTGCCAACAAGCAGGAACATGATTATCAACAGTTTTGAGAAGCGCATAAATTAGCTCTTAAATTAGTTCGGCCCGTTAATTGAGGGGATACAACTGCAATTACAATACGTATTGTACTTAACAGTGTATTTTATAACCTCAGCAAATAGGGACAGCAACGGAATTTTTTATGATTGAAGTTAGCAATATCAGCAAACAGGTGGTTACCTCCGAGGGTACGCTGGATATTCTCGGGCAGATCAACCTGTCAGTCGCAGAGGGTGAGTCCCTGGCGATTATTGGCCCCTCGGGATCCGGAAAATCCACTCTACTGGGTATTCTGGCCGGCTTGGATATGCCGACCTCAGGCACTGTTGCTATCAATGGCGAGGATATCACCGCCATGGATGAAGAGGGCCGCGCCGCGGTTCGCGCCGGTCATGTGGGGTTTGTCTTTCAATCATTTCATCTACTGCCGGGTTTAACAGCACTGGAAAATGTTGCCCTGCCCCTGGAGTTGCAGGGCATAGATAATGCCCTGCAAACTGCCAGAGAATACCTTCAGCGCGTGGGTCTGGGAGAGCGGCTCAGCCATTATCCCCGTCAACTCTCCGGCGGTGAACAGCAGCGAGTTGCCCTGGCCCGCGCCTTTGCCTGTCGACCGACCATCCTCTTTGCCGATGAGCCCACCGGTAACCTGGACACAGGCACCGGCAAAAAAATTAATGACCTGCTGTTTGAATTAAATGCGCAAGAGGGCACCACCCTAATACTGGTTACCCATGAGAAGACCCTCGCGGCACGCTGCTCGCGCAGGCTTGAATTACAGGCTGGCCGTCAGGTAGAGACATTGGTGGAGAGCGCCTGATGCTGGCACTAAAAATGTTGCTGCGCAGTTGGCGCGGCGGCCAGCTGGGGCTGATATTTTCATCGCTGCTTTTGGCAGTCGCCGTGGTTACCTCGGTTGCCCTATTGGCCGAGCGAGTCGAGAGAGCCCTGGTTAATGAATCCAGCGCCTTTCTGGCCGCCGATCTGGTGGTTTCCAGCAGTGTACCCATTGACCCGGCATGGATAGAGCGCGCCCGACAAATTGGGGTCAGAACAGCGCAAAAAGCGTCCTTTAGTTCCATGACCTTTGCCGGTGACCAAGATATGCACCTGGCCTCCATTAAAGCCGTGGAGAGCAGCTATCCCCTGCGCGGAGCTGTAAAGCGCTCCACCGTTCCCTTTGCGACCGATGAGTTGGATATTGAGGCTGTTGAGTCGGGCCCGCTACCCGGTGAACTCTGGGTGGACTCGCGCCTATTGCCACTGCTCAATATTGAGCTTGGCGATACTATTGATGTTGGCGATGGCAGCTTTAAAGTCACCCATATTTTGATCGAAGAGCCAGACAGTGGCAGCTCATTTTCCGCCTTTGGTGCGCGGATTTTAATGAACTGGCGCGACCTTCCAGCCTCCGGGGTTATTCAGCCCGGTAGTCGGGTTAGCTACAGGTTGCTAGTCGCCGCCAGCGAGGGGCAGGAGGATAGTTTTGACGGCTATATGGATTGGCTAAAAGAGCAGCTGGATATCCATGATCGACTGATTACTCCGGATGAAGCCCAGGCCAGTATCGCTAGCACCATGGATAAGGGCCGGCGGTTTTTACTGTTGGCGGGAAGTATTGGTGTGGTGCTGGCGGGTATCGCGCTGGCACTGGCCAGCCATCATTTTGCCAATGGACAACTTTTACAAGTCGCGCTGTTTAAAAGCTGGGGCATCTCTGCCAACAGGGTGCGCAAACTCTATATACAGCAGGTTATCCTGCTGGGAATAGCTGGATCTGTATGCGGTCTATTGATTGGCTGGGGTTTTCATCAGCTGTTAATTTCAGTGGTTCGCGATTGGTTGCCAATTACACTACCGGTGGCTGGATCGCGGCCCTGGATAACCGGCTTTGCCACCGGCATTCTCTGCCTTTTAGGTTTTACCCTACCGGCACTCTGGCATCTGCCAAGCCAGTCGCCTCTGGCGGTACTGCGTCGCGACAGCCAGGCTAAAGCACTCAACAGTCTAATCCGCGGCTCACTGGGTGTGCTGACCGTGGCGGTTTTACTCTATTGGTACAGCGCCAATCTCTATCTGTCCATGGCGATTCTGCTCGGTTTTGCAATTACAACTGGCGCCTCTATTGGAGTAGGTCTTGTGCTGCTGCGGTTGGGTAAAAGCTACGGTCACTGGATGGGGAGTATCTGGCGCCTGGCGCTCTCCAACCTTTGGCGGCGAAAAAAGCCCAGCCTGATCCAGATGGTCGGGTTTTCCGGGGCAATCGCACTGCTGATGATTATGCTGGTGGTGAGAACCTCACTGGTTGATGAGTGGCGCTGGCAACTGGCCGACGATGCCCCCAATCATTTTTTAATCAATGTTGCCGCCTATGAATTAGACGGGGTAAAAACCCTGGTCGAGCAGCGCGAGCTGGAAACTGCAGGCTGGTACTCGATGGTTCGTGGGCGAATCACCCATCTTAAAAACCAGTCGCCATCCGATGTGGCGCAGCAGGGTCACGAGTCCCTGCGTCGGGAATTGAACCTCAGCTGGACCTCGGCGTTGCCAGAGGGCAATAGCATTGTCCAGGGCGCCTGGTGGAGTCCGGATTCTGTTGCCGGGGATAATTTCGCTGAGGGGTTAGCACCGGTCTCGCTGGAGGAGGATCTACTCCATGAACTGGGTCTGGCCCTGGGTGATACTATTGGCTTCAGTGTCGGCGGCTTGACCTTCGACGCAGTAGTTACCAGCACCCGCAGCCTTAACTGGGACAGCATGACACCGAATTTCTACTTCTTGTTTCCGGAAGGCTATCTGGAAGATTATCCGCGCACCCATATGACCAGTTTGTATATTCCCGCCGCGGAGAAACTGCTGGTCAATGACCTGTTGCGCAGCTATCCCACAGTGCAGGTAATCGAGCTGGATAAAATTATCGACCGCATACGCACCATCGTTTCCCAGGTGACTAGGGGACTTGAAATGATGACCCTGTTAATTCTCGGCTGCGGTATTTTGGTGATGTTTGCCGCGGTGAGTTTATCCATGAGTGAGCGTTTACAGGAGAGCGCAATACTGCGCACATTGGGCAGCTCGCGGCGTTTGATACTGGGCGTGCAATGGGTTGAATTTACCACCTTGGGCTTAATGGCCGGATTTTTGGCCGCCCTGGGGGCGGAGTTTGCAGTCGCCATGCTGCAGCGCTTTATGTTCAGCCTGCCCTTTAGCTGGCACCCATGGCTGTGGATTGCCGGCCCGCTGGGAGGTGGTTTGCTGGTTGGATTGTTGGGGGTTGTCTACAGCCGCAGGGCGGTGACGCAGCCGCCATTGAGAGTGTTGAATAGCCTTTAGAATGACAACAATATCATCCCGACAGAGCACCTCAAATTTGTCATCCTGAGCGAAGCCGAAGGATCTCAGCAGGCATCAAGAGATTCTTCACATGCGTTCAGAATGACAAAGAGTGTGTCATCCCGACAGAGCGCAGCAACGAGGGATCTCTCTCAGGAAATATTACTAGGCATCCGCACTTTTAAGCGGCAACTGGATATGGAAAGTAGTACCAATCTCAATGTCTGAAGTGACCGCAATCTGCCCCTGGTGCTGCTCGGTAATAATAAAGTGAGCAAAGGATAGACGATCTGCCGCACCATAATAGCCTTTGTCTTTATTGCTTGGCACATCATTAGACGGCGTAACTCCATTTTTTACACTGTTATTTTCATTGGCAAAAAAAGGTTCAAAAATATACTGCTGATCTTCGATGCTGATACCCAGGCCATTGTGCTGTACCCGCACCCACAGCGACTCGTAAAATTCACTGATCTCAATATTAATTACCGGTGTATGCTCAGGGTCTTCGACTTTACCCAGCGCATGGCAGGCGTACCTGAATAAGCTTAAAAAGACCTGCTGCAATTCCGGTGCATGACAGTTTAGCTCTGGCAGATCCTCAGCGTAGGTTTTATTGACAGTCACATCTTTAAAGCGCAATCCCTTGGTGATCGACAGCACATCTTCCGCCAGTTCAATGCTGTGATCCATCACCTGAGTGATATTGGCAAACTGCTTCTCCTCTGCACCACTGTCAGAAAATGCCACCAAATTCTGGATAACCGTGGCCGCCTGGCGACCGCGAATAAGCGCATCCTCCAGTAATTCATTAAGGCCAATAGGGTCTATATGCTCCTCGGTTAAATCCTGCCTCACGGTCTGGATATCTTTTAAAATCGCCTGCAGGGGGATATTGATATCGTGAGCCATAATCGCCGCCATCTCACCCATAGACGACATCTTATCCCGCTGGATAAGCATGTTTTCGCTCTGTACCCGCTGGGTGACATCGTCCACCAGGATAACCACACCGGTTTCACGCTGATCGTGCAGAGGATAAATCGTAATATCAAAATGATACTGACCGCGCTGGCTGTATTTAATGGTCAGAGTCTTATCTTCATCCTGGGCCTTTTTAATCTGAGCCGGTGAGACTGTTATAGTCGGGTAGGCTTCCCAGAGGTTTTTGCCCAGTACGATATTCTCAGGCAGGCCACTGATCTCCTCAGCACGACTGTTCCACTGGGTGATCTCGCCTTCTTTATTAAGGCCAATCAACATCAGTGGCATAGAACGTAGAATACTGGTGATATAGGATTCAGA